>NZ_JBTVYK010000034.1:0-80156 GCF_054788135.1 Streptomyces sp. O3 | reverse complement strand
GCCCGGCGCTGCTGGACGCGGCGGGCGGCTACTTCGGCCGTCGCGGTCTGCCGGGCGGGCGGGGCCAGGTCGTCGCGGCGCCTGGCGCGGCGCTGCTGCTGCTCGCGCTCAGCGCGGCCGTCGGCGGTGACGTACTGCTGCCGCGCCCGTGCGCCGCCTGGTGGGCGCCCGGTGACCGGCTGCTCGGGCGGGGGACGTTCCATGTGCCGACTCCCGCCGAGTGCGGGGGAGTTCCGGACCCGTACGCCCTGCTGGAGACCGTCCGGCGGGTACGCGCCGAGGGCGGCGACCCCAGGCTCGTGGTGCTCTCCGTCGCCGATGACCCGACGGGCACGGTGCCGCCGCCTGAGCTGCTGCACGAGACGGTGGAGGCGGCGGCGGGCGAGGGCCTGCACGTCGTCGCGGACGAGACCTGGCGGGACACGGTGCACGGCCCGGCCGAGTCGGCCGGGAGCGCGGGGCGGGGTGTGCTGATCAGCCCCGCCGAGATGCTGCCGGAGTGGGTCACCGTGCTCGCGGATCTGTCCGGGGCGTTTCTGCCCGGTGACTGGCCCGCCGCCGTCGCCCGCTTCCCGGACACCGCGCCAGGGGCCGACCTGCGAGCCCGTGCCCTCGACGTGCTCACCGCGCTCGGCGCCGTCGTCGCCGCGCCCGTCGCCGCGGCCGCCGGATACGCGCTCGGCGAACCGGACGAGGTCACCGCACGCCTGGCCGCGGCCACCCGGCTGCACGCGCGCGTGGCCGACGCCGCGTACCGCGCCGTACGGGCGGTCGGCGGACATGCCCGCCCGCCGCGGGCCGGATGCTGCCTCTACGCGGACCTGGGCCCCCTGCAATCCGCCTTCGCCGCCCGCGCGGTCACCGACGCGATCGAGCTGGAGGACTATCTCACCGAGCGGCTCGGCATGCCGGTGGCCGGCGGGCACCGGTTCGGCGACGACCTGGGGGGTCTGCGCGTACGGCTGTCCACCGGGCCGCTGATCGGCGCCACGGACCGGGAGCGGCTGGAATCACTCGCTGCCCAGGAGCCCCTGGAATCGCCGTACGTGCGACGAGCGTTGGCCCTGCTGGGGTCGGCTCTCGACGAACTCCGCGCCGACACGGCCACGGCCACCACCGCGGACACAGCGGCCACAGCGGCCACAGCCACCACCAAAACCACAGCCCAGGACGCCCAGCGAAGGGAGCCGCCTCGATGACGCAGCAGTCCGAGCCGATAACGTCCCCCGGCCCAGCCGCACCAGTCGGCTCAGCCGTACCAGCTGCGCCCCTCTCCGCCCCCGGAGCCGCCGCGTCCACACGACCGGGCTCGCCCGTCCCGGTGCCGCTCGGCGAGGCACGCGCCTGGCCCCGGTCGTTCGCCGACCGGCTGACCACACCGCTGCCCGGCGTGCGGGCCTTCGCCCGGTTCGCCCGCGAGGGCTCGATCCGGCCATGTCCCGAGGGCCTGCGGGACATCCCCCACCTGCCGTTCGCACCGGGGCCGCTGCCGGAAGCCGGGGCGTCGGACCTCGCGGTGACCTGGGTCGGGCACGCCAGCTGGGTGCTGCGGGTCGGCGGGCTCACCGTACTCACCGACCCGGTGTGGTCGCGGCGCATCCTCGGAACTCCCGCCCGGATCACGCCCGTCGGCGTGGGCTGGGGCGCGCTGCCCCGGATCGACGCCGTGGTCATCAGCCACAACCACTACGACCATCTGGACGCGCCGACGCTGAAGCGACTGCCGCGCGAGACGCCGGTGTTCGTGCCCGCGGGCCTGGGCCGCTGGTTCCGCCGCCGACGCTTCTCCTGCGTCACGGAGCTCGACTGGTGGGAGGCCGCGGAGCTGAGCGGCGTGCGGTTCAGCTTCGTACCGGCGCACCACTGGTCCAAGCGCGGCCTGGCCGACACCTGCCGCACCCTGTGGGGCGGTTGGGTGCTCACCGGCGCGGAAGGGCGCGCGGTGTACTTCGCGGGCGACACCGGGTACGGGCACTGGTTCACGGAGATCGGGCGGCGCCACCCCGGACTCGACCTCGCGCTGCTGCCGATCGGCGCGTACCAGCCCCGCTGGTGGCTGCGCGATGTGCACTGCGACCCCGAGGAGGCGGTACGGGCGGCCGACGACCTCGGCGTGCGGCGCGTGGCGCCGATGCACTGGGCGACGTTCCTGCTCTCGGCCGAGCCGGTACTGGAGCCGCTGACGCGGGTGCGGGCGGCCTGGGAGCGGACGGGGCGGTCGCGCGACGACCTGTGGGACCTCCCGGTCGGCGCGTCCCGAGTCCTCACGGCCGAGGCGTCCGAGGCGCCGGGCAGGGGATAGGGCGAGGGGGAGGACGGGAGGCAGGCCGGCCGCGCTTCAGGCGCGCGGGCGTCCGGGGCGTTCAGGCGGCCTCACGCCTCCCGGTTCCGCGTGCCGCGCAGCCTGCGCCACAGCGACGGCGCGCCGCTGATCAGCACCGTCAGCGCCACCACCGCGACCAGCCCCTCCCACGGCTCGGCGAACAGCGACCCGCCGAGGATGCCGATCAGCTGGTACGTCGCCGCCCAGGCCAGGCACGCCGGCGCGTTCCCGCGGATGAAACGGCGCAGCGGCATGCTGGCCAGCAGGCAGGCCAGCATCACCGGGATCCGGCCCGCGGGGATCAGCCGGGACGCCACCAGCACCGCGATCTCGTGGTCCCGCAGCTTCCCCTGGGCACGGGCGAGGCGGTCGGCCGGTGCCCGGTCGTACAGCTCCCGCAGCCAGCGCGAGCCGTTGCGTGAGCGCATCCCGCGCTGCCCGAGCCAGTACAGGCCGACATCGCCGGTGAACGCGGCGAACGAGGCCACCAGGAACACGAACAGCAGCGTCAGCGGCGCCGTCTGATGGAACGCCACCACCGCCGCCGAACTCACCACCGCCCCCGTGGGCACCACCGGCAGCAGCGAGCCCAGCACCACCAGCAGGAAGAGGGAGGGATAGCCCACCGCCTGCTGGGTCGACTCCGGCGTGAGCGCGGCCGTCGCGGCGACGATCACCTGGCGACCTCCGGCCGGACGCTCTCGCCGTGCCCGAGCAGATACACCGCCACGTCCGGCGCCCGCAGCGCCGCCTGCCGTACGAACTCGTCGCCCGGACCGTGGAACTCGTGCGGCCGCACCGCGTCCAGACCGATCGGCCAGTACGTGCCGAAGTGCACCGGGACCGCGCTGCGCGGCGCGATGCGGGCCAGCGCGCGGGCGGCCTGGGGCGCGTCCAGGTGGCCGTCGCCCAGGTACGGACCCCAGCCGCCGACCGGCAGCAGCGCCACATCCACCTCGCCCACCGCGTCGGCCATCGCGTCGAAAAGCCCGGTGTCCCCGGCGAAGTAGGTCCGGGCCTCGCCGCTCACCACATAGCCGAGCGCCTGGCAGCGCCGCGGCCCCAGCGGCAGCCGCCGCCCGTCGTGCCGCGCGGGCACCGCGCGCACCGTCACCTCCCCGATCCGCACCTCGTCGCCCGCCGCGACCTCGGTGATCCGCAGGCCGTCCAGCCTCCGCAGCCCCGGCACGGCGGCCGGGGCGCCGCGCGGCACCAGGAGCCGGGTGCCGGGCGCGAGCCTGGCCAGCGACGGCAGGTGCAGATGGTCGGCGTGCAGATGCGAGACGAGCACCGCGTCCGCCGCGGCGGCCCGAGGCGGCGGCAGCCCGCCGCGGCGGCGGCGCAGATGTCCCAGACGGCGCGCGAAGAGCGGGTCGGTCAGCACCCGGACCCCCGTGTCCTCGACGGTGCAGCTGGCATGGCCCCACCAGGTGATCTCCACCGGCACGCACCGGCTCCCTTCGGTCGCTTCCGCGGGCTCGTGGCCACTCCTACGAGCGTACGGCGAGTAGTAGTGTCTGCGGCGAAGGCCGAGGCGAGGGAGACGGCATGGCCGAGATCCGGGTCGCGGCGATCGCCAGCCTGACGCCGCTCGAGGAGCTGGACAAGGACCCCTTCCTCGTGGACTGCCGCAGCCAGCACGCGATGTGCGCCGACTGGGCCGCGGACCGGGGCTATGTGGTCACCCGCGAACTGCTGGTGTACGGGCTGCGCACCGACCACCGCAGTCTGTGGGCCGATGTCGACGCGGGCCTGGTCGACGTCTTCGTGGCCCCCAGCCGCCGCGTCCTGGAGCGTGCCCTGGTCTCGGTGGACGACTTCAGCGCGGAGTGCGCCAGGCGCGGAGTGCGGCTGGAGACGGCGGGCCTGGACGAACCGGCCTACGACGCCGGGATGAAGGCGCGGGTGCACCGCCGCCTCTCGATGCCCACGGCGGGCTACGACGGCACCTGACCCGCGTGGCCGGGCGGGGGACAGGCCCTACGGCCGTGGCTGGCCCGCGACGCCGTCGACCAGCGTGTCGAGCCCCCGCTTGACGCGGTCCAGCGGCCAGCCGCGCCGCTGCCGCTGCCGCTGGAAGTCGAACAGGCCGGGGGTGAACGCCGCCAGCAGCAGGTCCGCCAGATAGGCGCTGTCGGCCCCCGGCGCCAGCTCGTCGAGCATCCGGCGGATCTGCTCGTGGTGGCGGCGGAACGGCGCGCTGTGGTAGCGGCCCGCGGGAGCGCTGGCCTCGGCCAGAAGCAGCAACTCCCGGTTGCCGTCGACGAGATCGGCCAGTCCGTGCAGAAAGGCCCGCAACCGCGTCCAGAGACAGCGCGGCCGAGCCGTCGGCGGCCAGGACGCGGGCGGCCGCGTCCAGGATCCTGCGGCGGTTGCGTGCGGCGTCGCTTTGGCTCCCTTCCAGAAGCCAACCGGAGACCCCTCCGCTTACTCGTCAAGGAGCTGTCGTGCCCCGGACCACCCCTGCCCTCACCAGCCAGCTGATCGGCCGGACCCACTACGCGACCGTGCCCCTGCGTGAGCGCCTGCTCGCGTCGGCCGGAATCACCTTCCCCCAGTCGGTGGCGCTCGAGTTCCTCAGGGCGGCGGGCGACGACGCCGTCGCCCACGCGGACGCCGTCGACCGGCTGACCGGCACGCTGAAGACGGACGGGGCGACGGCGCGGGAAACCCTCGCCGCCCTGACCGCCGCGGGTCTCGCGGAGCAGCCGCCCGGCACGGGGTCCCGGCTGCGCGTCACGGAGCGGGGGCCGCCGGGGTGTCGTCCCCGTTCCCGTCCCTGCCCCCGCCTCCGTTGGGTGTGTCGCCCGGTGTGCAAGGCTGGGCGGAGAGGCCCGGCCGTGCCGTGCCGGGGCTGAGTGCGGACGCGAGTGGAGCACGGTGTGGCCGAGGGGCGATGGCGCGGGGCGGGCCGCGCGCTGTGGCGGGTGGTCGTCGTCTGGGCCGTCAGTACGCTGACGATGCTCGTCCTGGCCGGGATCCTGCCGGACTTCAGACTCCAGTCGCAGGGCGGCGACAGCGCCACCAGGACCGGCGTCACGGCCGCGATCGGCGCCGGGGTCTTCGGCGTGCTCAGCGCCCTGGTGTGGCCGCTTCTGGTCCGCGCGCTGCTGCTGGTCCCGGCCCTGGTGCTCGGCCTGTTGGTCTTCTTCCTGAACGGCTCGCTGCTCGGCCTCGCGCTGCGGCTGATCCCCGACGGGCGCGGCCAGGCCGACGTACAGACCGCCGTCGTCGTCGCCGCCGTGATGTCGGCCGTGGCATCGGCGACGTCCACCGCCCTGGCGGTACGCGACGACAACGCCTACCGCCGCAGGCTCTACCGGCTCGCCGACCGGCGCCGCCGCCGCGCCGCCGCCGTCACCGGGCCGAGCGCGCCCGGCACGCTCTTCCTGCAACTGGACGGCGTCGGCCACGACGTTCTGCTGCACGCCGTCGAGAAGGGACTGACGCCGACGATCGCCCACTGGCTGGAGCACAGCCACCGGCTCACCCCCTGGCGCACCGACTGGTCAAGCCAGACCGGCGCCAGCCAACTCGGCATCCTGCACGGCTCCAACCACGACGTCCCCGCCTTCCGCTGGTACGAGAAGGACACCCGGCAGGTGATGGTCTGCAACCGGCCCGCCAGCGCGGCCGAACTCCAGCGCCGCGCCGCCCGCCGCACCGGCGACCCCGGACTGCTCGCCGTGGACGGCGCCAGCCGCGGCAATCTCTTCGGCGGCGGCGCCGACCAGTTGGCCCTGGTCCTCTCGGTGGCCGCGCGCCGGGGCCGCGGACATCGCTCGCGCGCCGGGTACTTCGCCTACTTCTCCGACCCCGCCAACGCCGTGCGCACCGCGATGTCCTTCGTCGCCGAAGTCGGCCGGGAGATCGGCCAGTCCACGCTGGCCCGGCTGCGGAAGACCCGGCCGCGCGTCAAACGCGGCGGGCTCTACCCGTTCATCCGCGCCTTCGCGACCGTCGTCGAGCGCGATGTCGTGGTCGCCGCGGTGATCGGGGACATGTTCGCCGGACGCCGCGCCGTCTACGCGGACCTGGTGGCGTACGACGAGGTGGCCCACCACTCCGGACCCGGCAGCCGGGACGCCGAGCGGGTGCTGCAGCGCCTGGACCGCTCGCTCGCCCTGATCGCCAAGGTCGCCGAACACGCCCCGCGCGGCTACCGGATCGTGCTGCTCTCCGACCACGGACAGAGTCCGGGCGAGACGTTCCGGGCACGCTACGGGCTCACCCTGGGCGATCTGGTCAGGGCCGGGTGCGGGCTGCCGGTGCCGCGCCGCGCCCAGCGCACGCACAGCGGCGCCGAGGCACGCGCCGCCGTACGGACCGCACTGCACCGGCCCGTCGAACAGGACACCGAACGCCCCCGCCCGGACCGGCACTCCGAGCCGGTGGTGCTGGCGTCGGGCAACCTCGGCCTGATCTCGTTCCCCGACGTGCCCGAGCGGATGACCCGCGAGCGGATCGACCGCAGATACCCGGCGCTGCTGCCCACGCTCGCCAACCACCCCGGCGTCGGCTTCCTGCTGGTGCGCGGCGAGGAGCACGGCGCCCTGGTGCTCGGCGCGCACGGCGCGGAGCTCCGCCTGGACGCCCCGGACGCCGACGCCCCGGACGCGGACGCCCCGGACGCCGACGCGCGGGAACCGGGCGTGCTGGCTGACTTCGGTCCGGGCGCGGCCGACGCCGTACGCCGCACCGACTCCTTCCCGCATGTCGCGGACATCATGGTCAACTCCTGGTGCGACCCCGCCAGCGGCGAGGTGCTCGCCTTCGAGGAGCAGATCGGCTCGCACGGCGGTCTCGGCGGCGCCCAGGGACGGCCCTTCCTGCTGGCGCCGCGGGTCCTGTCCGCGCCCGTACCCGACGGCGGCGAACTGGTCGGCGCGGAACAGGTGCACCGCGTACTGCGCCGCTGGCTGCGCGAGGCCGACGCGCCGGGGATGCCGCCGGGCACCCCGCCGGGGACCCCGTCGGCGGCCGCCGGGCGCGCCGTGGGGGACAGCGCCCCCTGACCCGACGTTCACGGCCCGTGGCCCGGTGTTCCGCGTGCCGTCACGCCGAATGTGGTCGGATGGGTCACGCGGCACGGGCGGGCTTCCGTGGCCGCGTGACGCAATGACGTACGGCCTGACCGCGCTCCACCTCGAAGGGACTCAACGTGGCAACCACGCGCACCGCGCACACCGTCTGGACCGGCAGCCTGATGGAGGGCGAGGGCAAGGTCGCCCTGGAATCGTCCGGCATCGGCCAGTACCCGGTCTCCTGGCCCTCCCGCGCCGAGGAGGCGAACGGCAAGACCAGCCCCGAGGAGCTGATCGCCGCCGCGCACTCCAGCTGCTTCTCCATGGCCCTGTCGCACGGCCTCAGCCAGGCCGGGAACCCTCCGGCCAAGCTGGTCACCCAGGCCGAGGTGACCTTCCAGCCCGGCACCGGCATCACCGGCATCCACCTCATCGTCGAGGGCGACGTACCCGGCCTGGACGAGGCCGCCTTCGCCAAGGCGGCCGAGGACGCCAAGGCCAACTGCCCCGTCAGCCAGGCGCTGACCGGCACCAGCATCACCCTCACCGCCAGCCTGGCCTGATCGGGCGTACGGCCGCGGAGTTCCCGCGCGGGCGAGCGGCACGGGAACTCCGTCAGGCCGGACGCCGTCGGCCCCACAACCCGTCCACTGTTCCGGCGCGGTCAGGGGCGGACGTAGCCGTAGATTCCGGCGGTCGCCGGGTTGATGACGCGGCGGGTGACGGCGTTCTGGACATTGCCGCCGATGACGGTGACGGTGCCGTCGGCGTTGACTCGCTCAACCAGGTCCACGTGCCTGCTGGTCGACACCGTCGACGGGCCGGTGCCGTACATCACGGCGTCGCCCGCCCGCAGTCCGTTGTAGCCCCAGCTGGAATGGCCGTTGCCGAGGCCCCAGTTGAACCAGGCGCCGGTGAACGCGTAGTCGGGGACGTTCACTCCGGCCTCCTGCCACACCCAGGTGCCGAACATGGCGCACCACGCGTCACACCAGCCGTAGGGGTTGCAGTTGTTGCCCCATTCCTGGACGCCGAGCTGACTCTGGGCGATCTGTACGATCTTCTCGCGGGTCGAACCGCTGGCGGGCGGGGCCGGGTTGCCGCCACCGCCGGAGCCGCACTCCATGGTCCGGTCGATGCCCATCGCGCGCATGGTCGCGGGCCCGGCCATGCCGTCCACGGACAGACCGTTGTCCCGCTGGTACTTCTCCACGGCCTTCCTGGTGTCCGGGCCGTACGCACCGTCCTGGCTGACCTTCGCCTTCGCCTGCACCTTGCGGATCTGCTCGGCCATCCGCGAGTCGGTGACGGGGCCCGCGACCCCGTCCACGCCGATGCACGCGTCCTGCTGGAAGAAGCGCGTGGCCGAGCTGGTCTGCGGCCCGGTGACGCCGTCCACGCCGGACCAGGGCAGATAGCCCATGCCCGCGAGATTCCACTGGACCTGGAGGGTGTGCGAGGACGGGTACGGCAGCCCATCGTCGCCTCCGCCCCCGTCGCCGGTGCAGCCGCCGCGGTCGATGCCCATCGCGCTCATGGTCTGCGGCCCGGCGATCCCGTCCTGCAACAGGTCGTGCGAACGCTGGTACGCCAGGACCGACTTCTGTGTGTTCAGACCGTAGACGCCGTCCGTCGTGGTGCCCGCCGCGCTCTGCACCCGCTTGACCTTGTCCACCAGAACGGTCTGGGTTCGCGGGCCCGGAATGCCGTCGACCGTCAGACAGTTCTCCGACTGGAACGCCTTGACGGCGGCGTTGGTCGCGGGCCCGGCGATTCCGTCGACGCCGTTGGCGGGCAGATAGCCGAGGCCCACGAGGTTGCTCTGGAGCTGGGTGACGCTCAACTCCGGCGCCGCCGCGGCCTGCGGCGGATTCACCAGCAGGCCGGGCAAGGCGATGAGCAGGGCGAGCAGGAGCAGCGGCAGACGGGATCCGCGCCTCGCCGTCGCGGTGGGGCGCGCCGTTCGCGCCGAGCGGTGCCTCAGCATGTCGCCGACCAGGAGATCTTGATGCCGGTGACCTGGTGCGGGTAGTTCGAGATGTCCATGTGCGACTTGGGCCAGACGCACTTGGAGCTTCCGTTGCTGTAGAGGACGTAGGCCACGTCGTCGTTGCGGGTGTTGTACAGGGTGTTGGCGTTCCGGCTCGCGGAGTTGACCGACTGGTAGTACGAGGTCACGTCCTGGTACTGGCCCGTCTTGCTGCCGCTGGCGTAGAAGCAGACGTACGGGTAGGGGCAGTCCGTCGGCGCGGCCTGCGCCGGTGTCGCGGTAGCGGCGCCGAGTCCCGCGGCCAGCGCGAGCGCGCCGACCGTTCCCGTCATCTTGCGTATCAGGCTCACCATGTCGTTCCTCTCACTGGGTGTACCGGCCTGGAGGGGGAGTCGGTGCCCCGGTGCCGGTGGCGTACGGAAGTGAGCATGAGGGGGTGTGCCCGCGTTCCGTCAGGGACTGGAGCCCGGCTGAGACATCCAGGGACGGATACGGGGGTGACCTGCGGGGACGCCGGGGTGTCCGAGATCCGTACGGGACGGGATGGGACGGGTGGGGACGGGATGCGAGCGGAGCGCGGAGGCCCGCTGTCCGTTTTCGCCGACCAGCACAGCTTAGGGTGACCTTGGTCGTGACGGAGTAGTAGGCGGCAGGAGGGCGGACCATGACGTCGGATCGGCGCGGAGGCCAGGCGTCGGCATCGGACCTGGCGGAGGAACTGCGAAGGCTGCGGAAGCTCAACGGTCTGACACTCGCCGTGTTGGCGAGGCGTACGAACTACAGCAAGTCGTCCTGGGAGCGCTACCTCAACGGCAAGGTGATTCCACCGGAGTCCGCGGTGCTGGCCTTCGCGCGGACGGTGGGGGTGCGGCCGGAACGGCTGGTGATCCTGCGGAACCTGGCTGAGGAGCGGGTGCCCGACGTGGTCGCGGAAGCCGCCGGTGGCGGCGGTGAGACGGCCGCCGACAGCTCGCGGGCGGCGGCAGGCGGGGCGCCGGCTCAGGATGGCGTCGCCGCAGCACCGCCCGACGACGGGACCCCGGCGACGCCGGAGGCCGGGACGGCCCCGAACATGATGGAGACCGCACCGCGTGGCACATCCGGCCAACCGTTGCGCAGAGGCCTGGTGTTGGCGGGCGTCGCGGCTCTCAGCGCCGTACTGGGGCTCGCGGCGGGCATACCGCTGGGCCTGGACCGGAGCGGCGCCGACCGCGATGGCGCGGGCGGCGGCGCCGGGGCGTCGACCGCCGCCATGAGCCAGCAGTCAGCCGTCGGCTCGGGGCACGCCGGTCCCGGCTGCGTTGAGTTCGAGTGCCGTGAGAAGGACCCGCAGCGGCTCAACTGCCATATAGGCGTGTGGACGGCCGCGGCCGTGGAGAAGGCGGGCGCGTATCTGGAGCTGCGCTACAGCCCGGCGTGCCGGGCGGCCTGGGCGCGTATCACCGAGGCGGACGTGGGGGACATCGCACGAGTCGAGAGCAAAAAGGGAACGACTCAGGAGCGCGCGATCAGCTACGACGGGGACACCTACTCGCCGATGGTCGAGGCGCCCTACCCGGCGGCCGCTCGGGCCTGCGCCGAACTGACGAGCGGCCAGGAGTTCTGCACGGGCGACGGTGGGCCGTCACCGTTGCCGGAGGCTTCCACCGACGAGAGCGAGCCGGGCTGACTGACTCCGGCCCCCCGCGTCCGAAGGCGGTGTCCCGGAGGCCGTGACCGGCCTCCGGGACACCGTCTGGGCGGGCTGTGTCTCAGCAGCCGCAGCTGTGGAACGTGACGTCCCAGTGGTTGCTCTCGCGCGCGTAGACGTTGCCGGACGCGGACTTGTACTGCGCGGCGCCGTCACCTCGGGTGCCGATGTACGTGAAGGTCCCGGTGATGTAGTTGCTGATGCAGGACTGCGGGCTGAAGTCGATCTTGTACCCGTTCCAGTGGCTGTAGGTGCCGGAGGCGTGGCCCGTCTCCGTCCCGCCGGTGACCAGGATCGCGCACCTGCTGGCCTTCTTCAGCGCGACCGTGCCCTCGGCGGTGGCGCGGCGCATCTGGTCGAAGGAGGTGCAGGTGCTCACATTGCGGTTCGAGCAGCCGCCCGACGACGTCCAGGTGATTCCGGCGCTGTTGAACATCGAAGCCACCTGGGAGTGCGTGAGCTTGTCACCCGAGCCTCCCGAACCTCCCGAGCCGCCGCTGGAGCCGCCGACCAGGGCGAGCCAGGTGTTGGGCCCGACGATGCCGTCCGCGCTCAGGTTGCGGCTGCTCTGGAACTTGCGGGTGGCTTCGGCGGTGTTGGCGCCGAAGGCGCCGTCCACGGTCAGTCCGTAGCCGTACTTGTTGAGCTGGACCTGGGCTGCCTTGACCGCGCTGCCGCTCTTGCCCGCGCTCACCGTGACGATCAGCTTGGACCAGGTGTTGGCTCCGACGTAGCCGTCGGCCGTCAGGCCCTTGGCGCTCTGGAAGCTCTTCACCTTGCTGGTGGTGTTGGCGCCGAAGGCGCCGTCGGCGCTGGTGGCGTAGCCGTGGGAAGTGAGCAGGTGCTGCACGGTCTTGACGTTGGCGCCGCTGCTGCCGTTGCTCAGCACCGGCCAGCTGGCCGCCTGGGCCGCGGGTGCGCTGAGCAGGGTCGCCAGGAGCGCGGCCAACACGGTGGCGAACAGGGCGGGGAGACGTCTCATCGGGTGTGTCCTCCGTGGAACTGCCAGAACTGTCGTGACCCGCACCAGTGTTGACCCGTCGGCCCGCCAGGTGGGGCGTCCCCGCGCAGTCCGGGACGCGGCGGGACGAACTCTGTGGGAGGGCGCCTCTGACCTGCTGAGATGCGGCGTACCGGCGGAAGCGGCGGGACGTTGGCTGGGACTTCGACCGACCCGCCACGCGCGTCCCGCAGCCGTGCGGCAGCGGTCCGGGACGTCCCCCGCCGTCCCACCACGCCGCCACCGAGAGGGGGAAACCCCTGGTCACGGCGGTGGGCGTCCCGGATTCTCCCGTGGTCCCGCCGTTCCCTGGCCAGGTGGGGGGCGGTCCGGAGACGCTCCCATCCCCGTACCAACCGAGGAAGCGGTGATCTGGACAGATGCCGTCTGTCACCATCCAGAAGCGGTCCACCTGGGCCCAGTACATCAGCATGCCCCTGCTCACGCTGGCGAAGGAGGCCCGTACCAACGACTGGTACGTCAGCCGCTTCAGCAACCCGCCGAGCCCGTCCCACCGGTCCTGGGAGCCGTGGAAGGGCGGCGTCTTCATCCACTACATCGGGAGCCGCCTCCCGTTCATCACGAACTCGGAGACGGACTGCCGCAAGAAGATCGCGTCCATGTTCCCGGACCACTACAAGGAAACAGGGGACATCGACTACAACTTCCTGGTCTGCCCGCACGGTTATGTCTACGAGGGCCGGGGTTATCAGCGGGGCGAGGCGAACGGCGGCGAGGAGATCGACGTGGACGGCCGGAGCGTCGGCCGGAACACCGGGTTCTACTCGATCCAGGGCATGCTGACCATCTACGGTGAGCCGACGACGGCGATGCTGAAGTCGATGCGGAGCCTGATCGCCCATCTGCGGTACGAGCTGCCGAACCACCGCAAGGCCGGACCCAAGATCTTCCCGCACAGCGCGAACGGCTTCCCCACCGAGTGTCCGGGGGACGCTCTCCGCAAGTACGCCAGGAACGGGTCGGACATCGACCCCGAGCCGCTCAGCAAGCCCGCACCGGAGCCCAGCACCCTGACGATCATCTCCAGGTCGTCCTGGGGCGCGCGCCCGGCCCGCGCGGTGGTCAAGGTCCCCGCGTCGGAGCGCACCGGTTTCGTCGTGCACTATTCGTCCGGTCCGCCCTCGCAGACCGTGCGGCAGATCCAGAACTACCACATGGACTCCCAGGGCTGGTCGGACATCGGCTACAACTTCCTGGTGGACCGGGGCGGCCGGGTGTACCAGGGCCGGGGCTGGTACGGCGAGGGGGCCCACACCGTCGGTTACAACCGCTCGCATATCGCCGTGTGCTTCATCGGCCGCGACGGTGACGCGACGCCCGCGGCGAAGGTGGCGATCCGCAGCCTGTACGAGAGGACCAACGCGGTACTGGGCCGGAAGCTGAAGGGGACCTACCACAGCGCCTTGGGGTCCACCTCCTGTCCGGGAAGTGACCTGCGGGCCTGGGTGCGCGCCGGTATGCCGGCGGACGGGCTGAAGGACGTCATCGGCGGGACCGGCGGCGACGGCTCGGGGCGGTCGGTCTACGCGCAGCAACGCGCGGTGAACAGCCTGGGATACAGCCCGCCGCTGGCCGAGGACGGCGTACTCGGACCCCAGACGAAGGCCGGGGTGCAGTGGCTCCAGACCAAGGTCGGGGTGGCCGCCGACGGCCTTTGGGGGCCCGACACGGAGAAGGCGTACCGGGCGTACACCAGCACCGGCACCAGCTCGGGGGGCCTGACCTCGATCCGGACCGTCGCCTCGCAGCAGCGCGCGGTGAACGGCTTGGGATACACCCCCGCGCTGGCCGTGGACGGCGCTTTCGGGCCGAACACCGAGGCCGCGGTGAAGTGGCTCCAGAAGAAGGGCGGGGTCCTCGCGGACGGCCTGTGGGGGCCGGACACCGAGAAGGCGTACAACATCCTCGCCGGTGATGACGCCACCTACTCCAACGGCGGCCTGACGACCATCCGTTCCGTCGTCTACCAGCAGACCGCGGTGAACCGGCTCGGGTACACCCCGGCCCTGGTCGTGGACGGCCTCTTCGGCCCGAGCACCGAGGCGGGGGTGAAGTGGCTGCAGAAGAAGGCCGGGGTCCCGGCCGACGGGCTGTGGGGACCGGCCACCGACGTCGCGTACGGGCACTACGGCGACGGGCCGGGGCTGACCGTGGACGGCGACTTCGGCCCGGCGACGGTCGCCGCGACCCAGCAGGCCATCGGCGTGGTCGCGGACGGCGTATGGGGCGCGGGGTCCGTGCGCGGTCTGCAGCGGCACCTCAACACCTGGGCCGGCGCCCGCCTGACCGTGGACGGCGACCAGGGGCCGGGCACGGTGAAGGCCCTCCAGAAACACCTGATCAAAATGACCGGCGCCAACCTGATCGTGGACGGCGACTGGGGCGCGGGCACCACCAAGGTCCTGCAGGTCGCGCTCAACCGGGGAAGGTTCTGATGCCCAACACGCCCAACACATCGAACACGCCCGACACTCCGAACACGCGCGGTATACCGAGCATGCCGGACCGGCAGGCGCCAGGCCCGTCCCGGCGGGGCGTCGTCACGGGCGGGGTGCTGGCAGCCGCCGGTCTGCTGGGCCTCGGCGCTCCGGGCGCGGCCGCGCTGCCTTCGGGCGCCGGCGGGTCCGGTGCGTCGCCGGTGCGGCCGGGACCGGGCCCGCGGAACCTGTCGGCCTTCACGGCCGTGGCGGCGAGCGAGGCGGACGCCGTCCACGTCCCCGACGGCCACACCGCCGATGTGCTCGCCCGCTGGGGGCAGTCCGTGCGCGCGTCCGGGCCGCGGTGGCGTCAGGACGCGGGCAATCCGGCGGCCGAGCAGGCGCGACAGGTCGGCAGTCACCACCACGGCGTCCAGTTCTTCCCGCTGGACGACGGCGCCGTCGCCAGCCGCCGCGGGCTGCTGGTGATCAGCCACGAGTCGGCCGACTCACGACTGCTCGGCGGCGAAGCCGACAAGGCGATGGCCGCCCAGGGCCTCACCGTGCTGGAGGTACGGCGGACCGGCGACGGCTGGCAGGCCGTGGACTCCTCGTACAACCGGCGGATCACCGGCACCTCGCCGGTACGGTTCTCGGGCCCCGTGCCCCGCGTGGGCCGCACCCGTGGCGTGGTGGCGGCCAGCGGCCACGGGGTGACGCCTTGGGGCACGTATCTGGCCGCGGAGGAGAACTTCAACGCCTGCTTCGGCACCGATGACGCCGACTGGGAACGCGGCGAGCGCCACATGCGATACGGGCTGTCCGCGACCGGGTTCGGCTCGCCCTGGCACCGGGCCGACCCGAGGTTCGACCTGGCCGCGAACGAGGCGTGCCCGGACGACTTCGGCTGGATCGTGGAGGTGGACCCGCGCGACCCGGCAGCGGTTCCGGTCAAGCGGACGGCACTGGGCCGCTTTATGCACGGCGGTGCCACGGTGACCGAGGCCGCCGGCCGGCTGGTCGTGTACAGCACGGACGCCGAGGACGGGGAGTACCTCTACAAGTACGTCAGCTCCGACCGTTGGCGCCGCCTGCGTGACCAGGGCAGGAGCCCGCTGGACCACGGCACGCTCTACGTGGCGCGGATCGCCCCGGACGGCACGGGCGCCTGGCTGCCGCTCAGCCACGGCCATGGCCCGCTCGTACGGGACCGCGGCTGGCGGGACCAGGCCGACGTCCTGGTCAGGGCGAGGCTCGCCGCGGACGCTCTGGGCGCGACCCCGCTGGCCCGGCCGGAGCGGGTCGCGGTGAACCCGCTGGACGGCGGCGTCTACCTCGCTCTCGCCAACAGCGCCGGATGCGAGCCGTGTGCGCCCGGTGAGGCGCGCGCCGCCGCCGGGGCGGGCGGGCGCGGCGCCGACCCCTACGGGCGTGTCATCCGCTGGCGTGAGGCGGAGGGGGACGCGGCGAAGGCGACGGCGCCCTCGTTCCGCTGGGAGGAGTTCCTGGTCGCCGGCGACCCGAAGCTCGCCGAGGACGGGGCGTTCGCCGCCCCCAAGGGCCTGTGGTTCAGCGCCGACGGCAGTCTGTGGATCTCCACCGGCGTCTCCGGCCACGCGCTGGGCGGACCCGAACCGGCCTATCAGGCGGCCGGGAACAACGCCCTGCTGGCCGTCGACCCGGCGACCAAGGAGGTCCGTCGCTTCCTCACCGCCCCGCGCGGGGCCGAGGTCACCGGCGTCACCAGCACCCCGAACGGGCAGACCCTCTTCGTCAACATCCAGCACCCCGGCGAGCGGACGGACCGCTGGGGCACTCCGGGGCCGGAGAACCCCCGCGCCGTCAGCAACTGGCCAGATCACCGACCAGGCGGCCGCCCTCGCTCCGCCACAGTCGCCGTGCACCGCACCGGCGACTGAGACGGCGACCGGAGCCGGAGTCACACCGGGCCCATACCGCGCGGGACGCCGCGGTAGGGGCCCGGCCTGCCGACGGGTCAGGCCCCCAGGGGGAACCCCACTCGGGTACAGGCGGGCTTGACAATATTCAGCTCAAGTTTTGTGCTGGAGGTCCAGGCACTCCGTAGCGGGAGGGGACTGAACATGGCACGTCCGGTCGGCATCGATCTCGGTACGACGAACTCCGTGGTCGCCGTGCTGGAGGGGGGTGAGCCCACCGTCGTCGCCAACGCCGAGGGCGCCCGCACCACCCCCTCCGTAGTGGCCTTCGCGAAGAACGGCGAGGTACTCGTCGGCGAGGTCGCCAAGCGGCAGGCGGTCACCAACGTGGAGCGCACCGCGCGCTCGGTGAAACGCCATATGGGCGAGTCCGGCTGGCGCTTCCCGCAGGAGGGCGCGGTGGACGGCACCCGGTTCACGGCACAGGAACTCAGCGCGCGCGTCCTGCAGAAACTCAAACGGGACGCCGAGTCCTACCTCGGCGACGACGTCACCGACGCGGTCATCACCGTCCCCGCCTACTTCGACGACGCCCAGCGCCAGGCCACCAAGGAGGCCGGTGAGATCGCGGGCCTGAAGGTGCTGCGCATCATCAACGAGCCGACCTCCGCGGCCCTCGCCTACGGCCTGGACCGCGGCGAGGAACAGACGGTCCTCGTCTTCGACCTCGGCGGCGGCACCTTCGACGTGTCTCTCCTGGAGATCGGCGACGGCGTGATCGAGGTGAAGGCCACCAACGGCGACACCCACCTCGGCGGCGACGACTGGGACCAGCGCATCCTGGACCACCTGGTGAAGCAGTTCAGCAACGGCCACGGCGTGGACCTCTCCAAGGACAAGATGGCGGTCCAGCGGCTGCGCGAGGCCGCCGAGAAGGCCAAGATCGAGCTGTCGTCCGCGGGCGAGACGAACATCAACCTGCCCTACATCACGGCGTCCGCCGCAGGGCCGCTGCACCTGGACGAGAAGCTGACCCGAGCCCAGTTCGAGCAGCTCACCCAGGACCTGCTCGAACGCTGTAAGACCCCCTTCCACCAGGCCGTCAAGGACGCCGGAATCAAGCTCTCCGCCGTCGACCACGTCATCCTGGTGGGCGGCTCGACCCGGATGCCCGCGGTCACCGAACTCGTCAGGGAACTCACCGGCAAGGACCCGCACAAGGGCGTCAACCCGGACGAGGTCGTGGCGGTCGGCGCGGCGCTCCAGGCCGGAGTGATCAGGGGCGACGTCAAGGACGTCCTGCTCCTGGACGTCACCCCGCTGTCCCTCGGCATCGAGACCAAGGGCGGCATCATGACCAAGCTCATCGAGCGCAACACCACCATCCCCACCAAGCGTTCCGAGGTCTTCACCACCGCCGAGGACAACCAGCCGTCCGTCGGCATCCAGGTCTTCCAGGGCGAGCGCGAGATCGCCGCGTACAACAAGAAGCTCGGCGTCTTCGACCTCACCGGCCTGCCGCCCGCGCCGCGCGGCGTCCCGCAGATCGAGGTCGCCTTCGACATCGACGCCAACGGCATCATGCATGTCTCGGCGAAGGACCTGGCCACCGGACGCGAGCAGAAGATGACCGTCACCGGCGGCTCCGCGCTGCCCAAGGACGACATCGACCGCATGATGCGCGAGGCCGAGCAGTACGCGGACGAGGACCGCAAGCGCCGCGAGGCGGCCGAGACCCGCAACCAGGCCGAGCAACTGCTCTACCAGACCGAGCGGTTCGTGCGGGACAACGAGGAGCGGATCCCCGCCGAGACCAGGAGCGAGGTCGAGTCGGCGATGGCCGAACTCAAGGAGAAGGTGGACGCCGAGGCGGACGCGGACGAACTGCGCACGGCGACGGAGCGGCTGGCGACGGTCAGCCAGCAGATGGGCCAGGCCATGTACGCCGGGGCGCAGGGCCAGACGGCGGGCGACGCCTCCGCCGGGCGGGAGCCCCCGGCGGGCGACCAGCAGGACGACGTCGTCGACGCGGAGATCGTCGACGACGACGCGGGCGACGACAAGGGCGGCGACGGCACCGCCGCCAAGGGTGGTGCGACGTGACCCCGTTGGCCCTGCCTGCCCCGGCAGGCAGGGCCAACGGGTTTCAGACCTCCGGTTTCAGACTTCCGGCTCCGGCGCTCGGGCCGCGTGCCGGGCCGTCGGGTTGGCCATCAGGTGGCGCGGGTCGGCGGCGCGCGTGATGGCCGACTCGACGGCCGCCACCCGGTCGGCCAGCAGCCCGAGCGCGGCGACCGCACGGGCCGCCGGGTCGTCCTCCGCGCCGCCGAGCGCCTGCGCCCGGACGTACGCGGCGGTCAACTCGGCCCAGCGGTCCGCCTGCTGAGCCGTCAGCGTGCCGCGCAGCGCGGCCAGCTTCAGCAGATTGGACTCGGCGCCCGTGGTGAGGGTCTGGGCCTCGCCGGTGTAGTGGTCGTCGATGACGGCCGCCAGCTCGGCGTCGTTCATCACCGGCACGATCCGCTCCGCGATCTTGTTCATGTTGCGGTACGAGCCCTGGAGCTGGAACGGCGGCTCGCTGCGTGTCGCGTCGCTCTGCCCCGCCGACGCGATATAGGCCTCGTTGACGGCCAGCACCGTACGCCGCGCGGTGAGCAGATGGCGCAGCACGGCCAGCACCCGCTCCAACTCGGCCGGGGCGTACGGGTGCTGGAGCCGGTCCGGGTGCGCCGTGGGGTCGTCGGCGGCGAGCCGCACCAGCAGATCGAGGTCGGCGCGGTCCCGCCCGGCCAGCGGGGCGAGCACGGCGTTCGAGGTGAGCGCGTTCTCGACGAAGCTGTACGCGAACACGTCCTCCTTGCCGGAGAGGACGTCCCCCAGGTTCCACACGTCGGCGCGGTTGGCCAGCATGTCGGGGATGCGGAACCGCTGCCCCGACTCGGTGTACGGATTGCCCGCCATGCACACCGCGAAGCGCTTGCCGCGCAGGTCGTAGGTGCGGGTCGTGCCGTTCCAGACGCCCTCGATGCGCCGCTGTCCGTCGCACAGCGAGATGAACTTCTGCAGCAGCTCGGGCGAGGTGTGCTGGATGTCGTCCAGATAGAGCAGGGTGTTGCTGCCCGCCTCAAGCGCGAAGTTGATCTTGTCGATCTCCTGGCGCGCCGTCGCGTTCGGCGCCTCGGACGGGTCGAGCGAGGTGACGGTGTGCCCGAGCGCCGGACCGTTCACCTTGACCAGCACCAGGCCGAGCCGGTCGGCGACGTACTCCATCAGCGTCGTCTTGCCGTAGCCTGGCGGCGAGATGAGCAGCAGCAGGCCGTTGCTGTCGGTGCGCTTGTCCGCGTCCGCCGTGCCGATCTGCTTGGCGAGGTTGTCGCCGATCAGCGGCAGATACACCTCGTCGATCAGCCGGTTGCGGACGAACGCGCTCATCACCCGCGGCTTGAACTCCGACAGCCGCAGCCGGTCGCGCTCGGCGCTCACCAGGGCCGTACGCCGCTGCTGGTAGGCCCGGAAGCCGGGCGCCCCGGCCCGGTCGAACTCGCGGGTGCGCGCCAGGAACTCGTCGACGCGCAGCGTGAGCGCACGGCCCTCGACACGGGGGTGCGCGCCCAGCAGGCCCTCGACCCGCTCGGCCAGCGCCGCCCCCGACGCGTACCGCTCAAGGTCCGGGCACAGCTCGATCACGACGGCCTCGGCCAGGTCGCCCGCGTCGATCCGCTCGCCGCAGGACGCCGCGTACGAGCCCATCCACGCCTCGATCAGCTGCCGCCTGGCGCCGATGTCCGTGACGCCCCGTACGTCCGCGTCGTACGCCGAAGCGTCCACGGCGTGCCGGAACTTGTCGACCAGGTCACGCGCGGCGGAGCTGCTCGTGAACCCGGCCGGGCCGCCCGCCAGTTCCTCGAAGAGGTACTCGGCGGCCAGCGCGAAGTCCACCCGCGTCCCGGCGTCGGGCTCGCCGCCCGCCGCGATCGCCGCCGCCAACTCCGCCTGGAGATCCGCGATCGCGGGCGCTAGGCCGAACGTCTCGCGGGCCCGCGCCATGGACGCCGCGCGCCGCGTCCACGCCGCGCGCTCCGCGTCCGCGGTCCGGTGCGCCCAGAACTCCTGGGCGGCGGCCCGCTCCACGGGCGGGTACCGCAGCAGCCCCGCCTCGCCGTACAGCCGTACCAGCGCGGTGAGGATCAGCGTCGCGTCGTGGTCGTGCACACCCCGCTCGTACCCCTCGTCGTACGCCTCGTCGGCGGCGGCGCGCACCAGGGACGCCAGGTCGGCCGACGCCAGCGCGTCGCCCCCGTGCTGAGCGAGCAGCCGCGCCGCCAGGTACTCCGCGCGGTACACCTCGGGCGACTCGGACGGCAGCAGCCGGTCCCAGTACGGGCGGGTGTCGGCGAACGCCGGGTCGGTCACCGGGGCGCGGTAGTCCGTGCCGGTCAGGGCGAACGACAGGCCCTCGCCCTGCGGCACCAACGTCAGGTCGAAAGCCTGGGTGTTGACCGCGAACCGGTGCTTGCCGAGCCGGATCACCGCCCCGCCGTCCGCGTACAGGTCGGACCGGTCGCGCAGCGCGCGCGAGGCCTCCTGGCGGGCGGCCTTCAACCGTCCCTCGAGCTCGTCCGAGCGCACCTGGTCGCCCAGTTCGCGCAGTTCTTCGGCGGTCCGCTGGACCTTGGCGACCATCGGGTCGGACGCGAAGTACGTGTTGATCGCGTCGGTGTCGGAGAGCTGCGCCGCACGCCGCTGGATGGTCTCCAGGACACGGGCCGCGGACTCGGCGAGTCGCTCCGCGTGCCGGGCCCGCGCGTCCTCCAAGGTCTGCTTCCGGGCCGAGAACGCCTCGTACACCTCGCCGCGCTTCTCGCCCAACTCGGCGAGGAAGTCGTCGAACTCGGCGAACCGCGACTCCAGATTCTCCAACTGGAGCAGCAGTCTGGCCAGTTGCTCCTCGCAGGCGGCGGGCGTGTCCGCGGCGGCCAGCGCGCCCGTGACCGCCTGCCCGAGCAGCGCGAACTCCGCCGCGAACTCGGCCCGGCCCTCGCTGTCCATCAGCTCACGGCGGCGCGCGGCCAGCGTGGCGCGGGCCCGGTTGACGCCGCCGAGCACCTCGGCGATCCGCTCCAGGATCGATGTGCGCACCGTGGCGTCGCCGATGTCCAGGCCCGCGACCGTCTCGGTCAGGACCTGCAGGCCCTCGGTCCGCTCCTCAAGCGTCTCGGCCACCGGGTCGGCCGCGGCGACCGTCGCCACCGCCTCCGCCTCAGAGACCAGCCGCTCCACCTCGGCGTGGTAGTCCGTGAAGGCGTCGTCGCGCTCCAGGAAGGCCACGGCGCGCTGCGCGGTGGCGGTGATGTCGGCCTCGACCTCGTCGGCCAGCGCGTCGATCCGCTCGACGTCGGCGTACCGCATCTCCTTCAGGGTGATCAAGTGCCCCTGGGCCTGGCGCAGTTCGGTCAGCCCGGTCACCCACTGCTCAGCGGTCCGCGGCGCTTCGCCGCGGATGCGGCGCACCAGCGCGGCAAGCCGGGAAGCGGCCTCGTCCAGGGCCTCGGCGGCCTGCCGGGTCAGCGTCTGGACGGTCTCGAACTCGCCGAGCACCTGCTCGGCGGTGGCCCGCACCTCGCTGAGCGGCGCGTGCAGATCGCCCACATCGGCCTGGCCCAGCCAGTGGTACTGGTCGGCGGCGCGGGTGCAGGCGGCGACCAGGGCCTCGTAGACCCCGCCGGTGGGCGCGGCCGTCTCGGTGACGGCGCGCGCGATGGACAGACAGTCGGAGACGCCGCGCACCAGGTCCGCGTTGCCGATGGCGGCCAGCGGCCCGTCCCCGGTGGGGGCGGCAGCGGCGTGCGTGTCGGAGACGTACGGGCTCTGCCACAGCTGGAGCGGGTGCACACGGGCCGGTTCGTCGGAGTCGGCGCGCAGCACGATCAGCGTGCCGTCGTCGAACAGCGCCCAGCCGTGGCAGGCCAGCGGAGTGGCGACCTCCTTGCGGATCACGTTGTAGGGCAGCAGCAGGCTGCGGCCCTCCACGCGCGCGTGGAACGCGAACAGCACGTCCTCGCCGTTGGGAGAGCGCACCACCCGCTCGAACTCGAGGTCCGCCGCCGGGAAGGCGTTGGCGTCGAAGGCCTTGGACGCGCCGGTGGCCAGGCAGTAGCCGCCGGGGAAGATCACGCCCTGGTCCTCGGGCAGCCTGCGGCAGGCCTGCCCGATGCCGTCCAGCCGCACCACCGTCTTGGCAGTGGTGTTGTAGACCAGGTAGCGGGTGGTCTCCTCCTTGTACGGGCGGATGCGCAGCAGGATCAGCGCCCCCACGCGCGCGTACGCCACATCCGCGTCGGCGAGCGACTGCAGCGGCTCGTCGACGGGCTCGGAGAACACGCCCTCGCCGGTCTCGGTGTTGTCCTCGACCTTGACGGTGAGAGTGCCGCCGACGGTCTCGACGAAGACCTCGCCGTCGATGGAGATATGCGGGTGACGGCCCAGGACGTGGTCCTCGCGGGTGGCCTCGGTCCACTCGAAGTCGTGGGACGGCGGGAAGACGTGGTCCCGGTCGCCGCGCGCGTCCAGGAACTCCACCGTGCCGTCGGCGGCGACGCTCCAGCGCAGTACGCGGATGTCGGACGTCTTCTCGCCGGTCTGGAACACCGCGAGCAGCTTGCCGTCGACATGCCGCAGCTGGAGCAGGCGCGCGTCCCGGTAGTAGCGGTACAGCGCGGTGAACTCGCGGACGAACGCCGGGTCGTCGAGCAGTCCGGGCAGCGCGTCCTCGGGCAGCCGGTTCAGCGCGTGGTCGTGCAGCGCGAAGACGTCGCCGACCGCGGTCTCGGGCTTGAGCCCCAGGAACACGTTGTAGCCGAACAGCAGCTTGCCGCCGACGGACGCGATGTCGCGCGGCACGCAGTTGTTCTCCGTGCGGATGCGCTCGGTGCCGGTGAGCGCCAGCTCGGTCGAGCCGAACGCCTCGGTGCGCTGGGCGTTCAGGACCTCGGCGCGGCGGGCGAGTTCGGCGGCCTGCCCGGCCAGCCGGTCGCGCAGGACCTCGTACGTACCGGCATCCAGACCGGTTTTCATGTGTCTGCTCCCTTTCGGGGAATGGCGGGCCGGGGGCCGCCGACCCTGCGGCGGCCCCCGACCCGGTCCGGCCGGACCTCAGGCCTTGGCCGCGCCGTTCAGCGCGGCCACCGGGGTGTCGGCGAGGCCCAGCTCGCCCGCCTTGTCGAGCAGCTCCTTGAGCTGGCCCGCCTGGCTGCCGCCGGACCGCATCAGCTTCATCAGCAGCGCCGACACCGTCAGGTTCTGCACGTCGCCCGTGGACACCGAGCCGAGGATCCGGCTCAGGTCGTCGGTGAAGTCCGCCGAGCCGTCCAGCCACGGACCGGCCAGGGTCTGCGCGGTCCGCGAGTTCTCCACGAAGCTGTCCACGCCCTTGCCGAGCGCGATCGAGGACACCAGCCGGTCGAAGAAGACCGACTCGCCGCCGACGATGTTGATGTCGGCGCTCTCCAGGCCGGCCGCGACGACCTTGGCCTGCGCCTCGGCGACCTTGTACTGCACCTCGATGCCGGCCATCCGGATGTCCTTCTCCGCCTCCAGGCGCAGCCGGTACTCCTCGTGCGTACGGGACGCCTCGTCCAGCGCCGCCATCGCGGCCGCCTTCTCGGTGAGGCCCTCGGCCTCGGCCTTCAGCTTCTCGCCGATGGCCGCGGCGTCCGCCTTGGCCTGCGCCTCGGCGCCCTCGGCGACGGCCAGGGCCTTGGCGCGCTCGCCCTCGGCCTCGGCGCGCAGCCGTGCCTGGGTGGCCTCGGCCTCGGCGCGGCCCGCCTTCTCGATGGCGTCGGCCTCCTTCTCGCGTACCTGCACGAGGGCCAGGCCCTCGGCGGCCGCCTCGGCCTGCATCCCCTCGGCCAGCCGCAGCTTGGCGCGGGCGTCCAGGTCGGACGCCTTGAGGCGGGCCTCGGCGAGGGTGAGCTCCTCGGCGGCGCGGTGCGTCGCGGCCTGCTCGGCCGCCTCCGCCGCCTTGATGTCCTTGACCAGCTTCTCCTGCGCCTCGGCCTCGGCGGCGATGATGACGGCCTGTCGCTGCCGCTCCGCCTCCTCGACGGCGCGCAGCTTCTTGATCGACTCCTCCTGCTCGGCGACCGTACGGTCCACGGCGACCCGCTCGCGGACGACGTCGGCGATCTCCCGCTTCTCCGCCTCGACCTCCTTGTCGGCGGCGATCCGGGTCAGTGAGGTCTCCCGCTCGCGGGCGATGACCTCCAGCATCCGGTCCTTCTCGATGCGCTCGGTCTCGATGGCGATGACCCGCTCGCGGTTCTTCTCGGCGACCGCGACCTCACGGCCCTGGTTCTCGCGCTGGATGCCGAGCTGCTCCTCGGTCTTCAGGAAGGCGCTCTGCGCCCGCAGCCGCTCCTCCTCCACCACCCGCGCCGTCTCGGCCTCCTCGCGCGCCCGCGCGGTCTCGACCTCGCGCTTCTGCTTGGCCTCGGCGTCGGCCTGGCGGCGCTCCAGCTCCAGGATCGCCTCGCGCGCGTCGACGTTCTGCCGGGTGGTCTCCTTCTCCTCGGTGCGCTGGTACTCGTTGGTGCGCACGCGCTCCACGGCGGTCAGCTCGGTGATCTTCCGGATGCCCTGGGCGTCCAGGATGTTGTGGCTGTCCAGCTGCGCGAGCGGCGTCTGCTCCAGGTAGTCGATCGCCGCGTCCTCAAGGCTGTAGCCGTTGAGGTCGGTGCCGATGACCTGGATGATCCGGTCCCGGAACTCGTCGCGCATGGTGTAGAGGTCGGTGAAGTCCAGCTGCTTGCCGACGGTCTTCAGCGCCTCGGAGAACTTCGCGTTGAACAGCTCCTGGAGCGTGTTCTGGTCGCTGGCGCGCTCGGTGCCTATCGCCTGGGCGACCTTGATGACGTCCTGGGTGGTCTTGTTGACCCGGACGAAGAACGAGATCCGGATGTCGGCACGGATGTTGTCCTTGCAGATCAGCCCGTCCCGGCCGGTGCGCGTGATGTCGATCGTCTTGACCGAGATGTCCATGGTCTCGGCCTTGTGCAGCACCGGCAGGACGACCTGCCCGGTGAAGGTCACGTCGACCTTGCGCATCTTGGAGACGATCAGCGCCTTGCCCTGCTCCACCTTGCGGAACAACCGGGTGAGACAGAGCAGCACCGCTACTGTCATGATCAGGACGACGGCGATGAGCACACCGAGGCCTTGAGTGAAGACGTCCATGAAGAATCCTTGAGTCAGTGCCGGAGTTCCGCTCGGGCGGTGGTGTCGCGAGCTCGGTCAGGCAGTGGTGTCGCGGGGCTCGGGCAGCCCGTCGTACGTCGGGTGGGGCGCGGCCCAGAAGAACTCGCCCGCTTCGTCGTAGGCGTACAGCAGCGCGGTGCTGCCGAAAGTCAACGCGTTCGCCGGGTGGGCGGCCAGATCGCGGGCGGTCTGCCGGACCTGGACGACGGCGGTGGAGCCGTCGTCGGCGGCGACCTCGGCTTGGCCGAATCCGTCGTCCACGCGACTGGTGCGGATGGTGCAGGCGCGTCCGACGAAGTCCAGCCGGGACGGCAGCGGCTCGTGGGCGAAGAGCGCGCGCAGCGGTCTGCTCAGCAGCCGCGTCAGCCGCCAGGAGACCAGTACGGCGATGATCAGCACGCCGCAGGCGGCCCCGGTGGCGAGGGCGCCGCTGACGCCCCAGCGGTCCAGGAGCACCGAGCCGACCAGGCTGGTGAACCAGGAGAAGAGCGTCAGCAGGGAGACCGTGACGGTGACCGGGACGCCGCCGAGGCCGACGGCCCCGAACCCGGCATCGGCGCCGAAGGAGTCCGCCTCGGCCGCGCCGAACGCGGCGAGCAGCCAGAAGCCCAGGACCACGACGAGCGCGCCGGTGAACAGGACCGTGGGAAAGGTGAGCGCGACATGCAGGAAGTCACTCATGATCCCGTCCCCCCGTCCCGTTCACTGCTCACGTGCGTACTGATGCACGCTGAACGATTCCAGCCACCCTAGTGGATGCCAGGCGCGGCCCCTTCTCCGGGACCGACGGCCCGCTGCCGCCGTCGCCGCCGTGGCTGCCGTGGCTGCCGTCGGCGTCATCCTGGCAGAAGGACGCCATCGCGGACACTGCCGGTTCCCGGCAGTTCTTATGCGTTCTCGATGCCGGGGCGGCACCACGGGACGCACCACGGGGCCCAGGTGATCAGTTTCCAGCTTCGCTGGCGGCGCGGGACACTGCCGGGACGCGGCAAGGCCGGTGTCCCGGTGACCAAGACGCGGCGCGCTCCGGCGATCGGGCGCCCCGGCGATCGGGCGGCCCGCGGGCGGGCAGGTCCGCGGGCGGTGCGGCCGCGCGGTCTCCCCGGCGCCATTACCTCGCGCGTAATCGACCGGCCCGGCGACGCACGGCAGGGTCGACCGTACGTCCCCCTGCTCGAAGGAGGCTGAATCCGTATGTCGACCTATGCGCTCACCACACTCGCCCGCACCTCTGATCCGCGGATCATGCTGCGCCGCTTTCTCGCCCTGGACGCCCTGGTGACCGGCGCCAACGGGCTCGCCTACGCCGCCGCGTCGAAACCGCTCGGGCGGCTGCTCGGCGTGGACGCCGCCCTGCTGCTCGCCGCCGGCGTCCTGCTGGTGCTGTACGCGGCCGCGGTCGGGTACGTCGCCGCCCGTAGGCGGCCCTCGGCGCTCGCGGCCCGCGCGGTCATCGAGGCCAACGCGGCGTGGGCGGTGCTCAGCCTGGCCGTGCTGGTCGGCTGGCTGTCGCCGACCACGGCGGGCGCGGTGTGGATTCCGCTCCAGGCCGCGGTCGTGGCGGGCTTCGCGGCCGTGCAGTACGCGTCCCTGCGCGCGTGCGTCAGGGCGTGAGCGACCGCAGGTAGCTGACCGTCGCCGGGTCGGCCGGGAGGAGCGTCTCGATGGCCAGCTCGGCGACCGTCACGTCCATCGGCGTGTTGAACGTCGCGATCGACGACACGAACGACAGCACCCGCCCCTCGTGCTCGATCAGCAGCGGCAGCGCGAAGTACGGGTACGGGACGGACGCCCCCGTACCGCCGGGCCCGGCCCCGCTCGGCCTGGCCCCGTCGGGCCCTGCCCCGCCAGGCCCCGCCCCGGCGTCCTCCGCGACCGGATACGCCGCCACCTCCTCGTACAGCGCCCGCAGCGCGGCGGACCGCTGGAGCGCGATCTGTCGCTCCATCTGATGCAGCAGATGCCCGCGCCACTCACGCAGATTGCGGATCCTCGACGCCAGGCCGTCCGGGTGCAGGGTCAGCCGCATCGCGTTCAGCGGCGGCGTCAGCAGCCGCTGAGGGATCCCCGCCAGGAGCATGGTGATCCCCCGGTTGGCGGCGACCACGTCGTACGTCGCGTCGACGACCAGCGCCGGATAGGGCTCGTACCCGCGCAGCAGCCGCTCCAGGCCCTCGCGCAGCGCCCCCATCGAGGGGTCGTCCAGTGGCGTCTCGGAGAAGCGGGGCGCGTAACCGGCCGCGAGCAGCAGCGCGTTCCGCTCCCGTACCGGCACCTGGAGATGCTCGGCGAGCCGCAGCAGGAAGTCCTCGCTGGGGCGGGACCTGCCGTTCTCCACGAAGCTGATGTGCCGGGCCGACGAGTCCGCGCGCAGCGCCAGCTCCAGCTGGCTGATACGCCGTCGCTCGCGCCAGCCGCGCAGGAGCGGCCCCGCGCCCTTGGGCGCCTGGGTTCCCTGACCGGAAACGACGGTTGCCATACCGGGACGGTAGTACAGACCGCGTCGGCGTCCGGCCGCCTGTGGCACGCTGAGGAGCATCCGCAGCGAAACACCGACCCTCCCTTTCCGGCTTTTCCGAAGGAGCGCGCCCATGCCCGTCGAACCGCTGTCGCAGAAGGACATCGAGGACCGGCTCACGGAGCTTCCCGGCTGGTCGCTGCAAGGCGACCGGATCGCCCGCTCGTACCACCTGGCCTCGCACTTCGCGGCGACCGCGATGGTCGTGCACATCGCCCAGGTGCAGGAGGAGCTCAACCACCACGCGGATCTGACCCTCGGCTACAACACCGTCGCGCTCACCGTGAACACCCACAGCGTGGGCGGAGCCGTCACCGCCATGGACTTCAAGCTCGCCCACCGGATCGAGCAGCTCGCTCCCGGACACGGCGCGGCCTGAGCCGCCCGACGGGCCCCGTGGCGGCGGGCGCACACCACCGGTTTGCCGGAACCGCAACAATGATTGCCGCGCCGGCCCGGCCCGCCGCACACTGACGACGCCCCGGCGCACCGCGGCCAACCGGCCGACGACCGGGCGACGAAAGGGGACCTCATGGGCGGCCACCACCCCGCGCACACCGACAGCGGCACCGACACCCCTGCGCACGCGCATGGGCACGACCACACCACCCAGCCGGACTGGGACGCCCTGGCCGACGCGATCGAACGCCGCGCCGAGGTGTTCGGGCCGCTGTACACGCAGGTACTCGACGCCTTGCGCGAGCAACTGCCGCCCGCCGCCGGGGCTCCCGCCCGAATCGTCGACGCGGGCAGCGGCCCCGGCGTGCTCACCTGCCGCCTCGCCGAGACCTTCCCCGAGGCGGAAGTGATCGCCGTGGACTCCACCGCGAGCCTGCTGGAGCGCGCCACGCTCCGCGCCAGGGACGCCGGACTCGCGGCACGCGTCCACACCCGGCTCGCGGAACTCCCCGAGGGCCTGGCCGACACGGGCGCCGCTGACCTGCTCTGGCTGAGCCACACCCTGCACCACTTCGCCGACCAGCGGGCCGCACTCGCCGACTGCGCCCGTGCGCTGGCCCCCGGCGGCACGCTGGTCCTCATCGAGGGCGGACTCCCCGCGCGCTACCTGCCCCGCGACATCGGCATCGGCCGCCCCGGCCTGCAGTCCCGACTCGACGCGGCCAACGAGGACGTCTTCGCCGGGATGCGCGCGGCGATCCCCGGCGCCAAGGACGACGCGGAGGACTGGCCCGCCCTGCTCGACTCGGCGGGCCTGCGCCACACCGCGACCCGCAGCTACCTCCTGGACCTCCCGGCCCCGCTGACCCCCGAAGCCCTCGCCCACGTCACCGAGACCCTCACCCGCTACCGCGAGTCCTTCGCCGACCGCCTCGCCCCCGACGACCTGACCACCCTGGACCGCCTGCTCGACCCGAAGGACCCGGCAGGCCTGCACCGCCGCACGGACGTGTTCCTGCTCAGCGCCCAGACGGTCCACACGGCGGTCAAGCCGTAACGGACACCTCGACGGGCCGTGAGGGCACCGGGTCCTGATACAGGGTCAGGAACCGAAGGAACCGAAGGACCGGCAGGTGTCAGTTGTAGTCGAAGTCGTCCGGGTTCGGGCCCAGGCGCTTGCCCTCGTCGAGTGCCGTGATGGCGGTCAGGTCCTCGGTGTCCAGGTCGAAGCCGAAGACGTCGATGTTCTCCTGGATCCGGGACGGCGTCACGGACTTGGGGATCGCGATGTTGCCGGTCTGGAGGTGCCAGCGCAGCACGATCTGGGCCGGGGTGCGGCCGTGCTTCCGGGCGATGGCGACGAGGGTCGGAACCTCCAGGAGGCCCTTGCCCTGGCCGAGCGGTGACCAGGCCTCGGTGGCGATGCCGTGCTCGGCCTGGAGGGCGCGCAGCTCCGACTGCTGGAGCTGCGGGTGCAGTTCGACCTGGTTCACGGCGGGGACGACGGAGGTCTCGTCCAGCAGGCGGCGCAGATGGGCCGGCTGGAAGTTGGAGACGCCGATCGCCCTGGCCCGGCCGTCGGCGGCGATCTCCTCGAAGGTCCGCCAGATCGTGAGGTAGTCGTCGCGCATCGCGCGCGGCCAGTGGATCAGGTAGAGGTCGACGTACTCCAGGCCGAGCTTCGTCAGCGAACTCTCGAACTCGCGCAGGACGTTGTCGCGCGTCCAGGTCTCGGACGCGCTGTTCCACAGCTTCGTGGTGACGAAGAGGTCCTCGCGGGCGACGCCGGAGGCGGCCAGGGCCTTGCCGGTGCCCTCTTCGTTGCCGTAGACGGCGGCTGTGTCGATGCTGCGGTACCCGGCCTCGAGCGCGGCGCCGACGGCCCGTGTGGCCTCGGCGTCCTCGACCTGCCAGACGCCGAAGCCGAGCTGGGGCATCGCGACGCCGTTGTTGAGGGTCTTGCTGGGGACCTTGCTGCTCACGGGCTCTCGATCCTTACGTGGTGGGGTGGTACCTCCATCGTGAACGATCAGGGCCGCGCGGGCATTCCCGTTCACCCGCCGTAGAGCGCCTCGACCTCGGCCGCGTAGGCCTGCTCGATGGCCTTGCGCTTCAGCTTCAGCGACGGGGTCAGCAGCCCGTGCTCCTCGGAGAACGGCTGGGCCAGGATCCGGAAGGTGCGGATCGACTCGGCCTGGGAGACCAGGGTGTTGGCGGCGATCACGGCGCGCCTGAGCTCGCTCTCCAGGTCCGGGTCGCGTACCAGCTCGGCCGGTTCGAGCTTCGGCTTGCGGCGCATGTTCAGCCAGTGGTCGACCGCCTCGGGGTCCAGTGTCAGCAGCGCCGCGATATACGGGCGGTCGTTGCCGACCGCGACGCACTGCGCCACCAGCGGATGGTCGCGTACGCGCTCCTCCAGGCGCGCGGGCGAGACGCTCTTGCCGCCGGAGGTCACCAGGATCTCCTTCTTGCGCCCGGTGATGGTCAGATAGCCGTCGCTGTCGAGCCGTCCCAGGTCACCGGTGGCCAGCCAGCCGTCGCGGAGGGCGGCCTCGGTGGCCGCGGGGTCGCTGAGGTAGCCCGGAAAGACATGGGCGCCGCGCAGCCAGATCTCGCCGTCGTCCGCGATCCGTACCGAGGTGCCGGGGATCGGGTGGCCCACCGTGCCGAAGCGGGTCCGCTCGGGCGGGTTCATGGTGGCGGCCGCGCTGGTCTCGGTCAGCCCGTACCCCTCGTAGATCATCACCCCCGCGCCCGCGAAGAACAGGCCGAGGCGCCGGTTCATGGCCGAGCCGCCGGACATCGCGTGCCGGATGCCGCCGCCCATCGCCTCGCGCACCCTGGAGTAGACCAGCTTGTCGAAGACCTGGTGCCGCATCCGCAGCGCGGCCGAGGGGCCGGGACCCGTGCCGAAGGCCTTGTGCTCCAGCGCCTCCGCGTACCGCACCGCGACCTCGACCGCCTTGTCGAACGGCCCGAGCCTGCCCGCCAGCTCCGCCGCCCGCCGCGCCGCGTGGAAGACCTTCTCGAAGACGTACGGCACGGCCAGCACGAACGTCGGCCGGAAGGACGCCAGGTCGGGCAGGAGCGCGGCCGCGGTGAGCTCGGGCTGGTGTCCGAAGACCACCCGGCCGCGGATGCCCGCCACCTGCGCCACCCGGCCGAAGATGTGCGCGAGCGGCAGGAACAGCAGGCTGGACGCCTCGTCGCCCGGCTTGGAGTGGAAGACCGGCTCCCAGCGCCCGAGCATCATGTCGCACTCGAACATCAGGTTGGCGTGGGTGAGCAGGCAGCCCTTGGGGCGGCCGGTGGTGCCCGAGGTGTAGATCACCGTGGCGGTCGAGTCCGGGGTGACCGCGCGCCGGTGGCGGTGCACCACCTCGTCGTCGATGTGCTCGCCCGCCGCGCGCAGTTCGCCCGCCGCCTGAGCGTCCAGCTGCCAGAGCCGCTTGAGGTGCGGCAGCCGGTCGACGACCGAACCGACCGTCATCGCGTGGTCCTCGTGCTCGACCAGACAGGCCGTGACCTGCGCGTCGTGCAGGATCCACCAGACCTGGTCGGCCGACGACGTGGGGTAGACGGGAACCACTTGCGCGCCGACCGTCCACAGCGCGAAGTCGAAGAGCGTCCACTCGTAGCGGGTACGGGACATGAGGGCCACCCGGTCCCCGAACCGCACCCCCTGCGCGAGCAGCCCCTTGGCCAGTGCCAGCACCTCGTCGCGGAACCGCGCCGCGGTCACATCCCGCCAGCGCCCCTCGACCTTGCGGCGCAGCGCGACCCGGTGCGGGTCGCTCTCGGCATGGTCGAAGACGGCGTCGGCGAGTCCGCCCACCGGTGGGGCCGACGTCAGGGGGCGGGAGGTGAACTCGAGCACGGGCACTCCCTTGTGGCGCTCTGTGCAGCGCCGGTGACGGTACCCCACCCCGTGCTCGGTGGGGAGGGGGCGGAGCAAAATGCTTACTTGAAAGTAACTTACTGTTCCGTAAGCGCGGATCACCGGTCGCGTGCCGCCCGGTGCAGCCGGTCCCCGCCCGCGAGGATCGCCGCCGCCAGCGCCCGCGCCGGACCGCGCGCCGCCGACGCCCCGGCCCCGTGCAGCAGGACGAAGTCCACCCCGCCCAGCTCCGGCAGCCCCGCCCGCACCCGTGCCAGCCCCGGCGGGATCAGGCCACGGCTGTGCGCCATCACACCGAGCCCCGCGTGCGCGGCGGCCAGCAGCCCGTTCAGGCTGCCGCTGGTGCAGGCGATGCGCCACGGGCGGCCGTGCCGCTCCAGGACCTCCAGGGCGCGGGCGCGGGTGATGCCCGGCGGCGGGTAGACGATCAGCGGCACCGGGCGGTCCGGGTCCAGGCGCAGCCCCTCGGCGCCGATCCACACCAGCTCGTCGTGCCACACCACCGTCTCGCGCGCGCCGTGCGGGTCGCCTGGACCGCGCTTGGCCAGCACCAGGTCGAGCCGCCCGGCCGCGAGCCGCTCGTGCAGCGTCCCGGACAGCTCGACCGTCAGCTCCAGGTCGACCTCGGGGTGCTCCTGGCGGAACGCCCCCAGGATCTGCGGCAGCCGGGTCAGGACGAAGTCCTCCGACGCCCCGAAGCGCAGCCGCCCGCGCAGCCGGGTGCCGGTGAAGAACGCCGCGGCCCGCTCGTGCGCCCGCAGGATCGTCCGCGCGAAGCCGAGCATGGCCTCGCCGTCCTCGGTCAGCCGCACGCTGTGCGTGTCCCGCGCGAACAGCTGTCGCCCGGTGGCGTCCTCCAGGCGGCGCACATGCTGGCTGACCGTGGACTGGCGCAGCCCGAGGCGCTGGGCGGCCTGGGTGAAGCTCAGCGTCTGCGCCACCGCCAGGAACGTACGCAGCTGTGACGGGTCGTACACGCCCCCAGGCTAGCGCGATTATCGCGATGCGTGATGACAGTCAGTTCTGTATACGGGATTCCCGATGATCCCGGAGGGGAGGACGATGGACAGGGGACGGCCCGCCCCCGACGACGGTGCCCCGACCCCGACGACTGTGCCCCGACCCCGCCCTGATGACCTGGAGCTCGTGCGCCGTGAAAGCCTGGATGCCCGTCGACCCGTTCATCGCGACGCTCGTCGGGACCGTGGGCGTCGCCGCGCTGTTCCCCGCGCGCGGGACCGCGGCCGACGTCGCCTCCGGGGCCTCGACCGCCGCCATCGCCCTGCTCTTCTTCCTGTACGGCGCCCGGCTCTCGACCCGCGAGGCCGTCGCGGGGCTGCGTAACTGGCGGCTGCACCTGACCGTGCTGGCCTGCACCTTCGCGGTGTTCCCGCTCCTCGGCCTGGCGGCCGGGGGCCTGGTCCCGTACGTCCTGACCCCCGCCCTGTACAGCGGCCTGCTGTTCCTCACCCTGGTGCCCTCGACCGTCCAGTCGTCGATCGCCTTCACCTCGATCGCCCGCGGCAACGTGCCCGCGGCGATCTGCGCGGGCTCGTTCTCCTCGCTCGTCGGCGTGCTGCTGACACCGCTGCTGGCCGCGGCGCTGATCGGCGGGCAGGCGGGGTTCTCCGCCGACTCGCTCGTGAAGATCGCGCTCCAGCTGCTGGCGCCGTTCGTCGCGGGCCAGCTGCTGCGGGGCTGGTGGAATCGGAAGGGGCGCGCGCAGCGCGCCAGGCAGGCTGGTGGTGGGCGACGGGCGGGCTTCGCCGCGCGGAACCGGAGGGTGCTGGCACTCGTCGACCGGGGCTCGATCCTGCTGGTCGTCTACACCGCCTTCAGCCAGGGCATGGTGCGGGGCATCTGGGGACAGGTCACCCCGGCCAGGCTCGGCGCGCTGCTCGCCGTCGAGGCGGTGCTGCTCGCGGTGATGCTGGCGCTGACCTGGTACGGGGCCAAGCGGCTCGGCTTCGCCCGCGCCGACCGGATCGCGATCCAGTTCGCCGGGTCCAAGAAGTCCCTGGCGGCCGGGCTGCCCATGGCGAGCGTGCTGTTCGGAGCGCAGGCCGCGCTCGCCGTACTGCCGCTGATGCTGTTCCACCAGATGCAGCTGATGGTGTGCGCGGTCATCGCCAGGCGGCGCTCGCGCGACCCGGAGGTCAGTCCGCCGGACCGAGCCGCAGACGCACGAACCGAGGCCGGTACAGGGCCACGTTCCGGGTGATGTGCGACAGCCCCGCCTGCGGCCTCGGGTCCAGCCAGTTCACGTCGTAGCTGACCACCAGCTCACCGCCCCGCCCGCCGAGCGCGGTGTGCGCCTGCGGGTTGTAGGCCGCCGCGTCCCGCCGCGCGGCGCTGTCAGCGGGCAGCGGCGGCACGAAGGCCTTGGCCGGTCCGTGCCACGGCCCGCTCGGCGAACAGGCCCAGTACGAGGTGACCGTGGTCAGCCCCTCGGCGCCCGCGGCCATGGTCAGCAGCACCCAGCTCGACCCGTCGCGCACGACCGTGAACGCGCTGCCCACGCCCTTCCGGTCGCCGTCGCCGAGCACCGGCCGCGCATGGCGGTCGCGGGTGTCCCAGCCGGTGCCGTCCCAGTACTCCCACGCGGCCGGTTCGGCCAGCCTGCCGTCCGGCACGCGGGCCAGGTGAGCGGCCGACGTCGGGCGCGCGGTGGCCTGCTCGTCACTGCCGCCGAACACATAGGTGTAACCGTCCAGGTCGACCGCCGTGGTGCCGTACAGCACACGGCTCGCCGGGTCGGCCACCGCGGACTGGTCGGACACCTTCACGATGCCCTCCAGGCGCAGGTCGGGCAGCGAGAGCGTGGCGACCTCGGTGGCCAGCGGCACCCCGTAGATCCACGGCCCGGCCCCGGTCTCGCGCGTCCACAGCAGCACCCGTACGACACGCTCGGACGCGCCGGGCGTACGGGCCTCGACCTTGGCGGCGACCGGCCAGCGCCACTGGCGCGGCGCGGGGTCGGGGAACAGCGGCGCGGGCAGGGTCCGCTCCAGACGCCCCGCCGCCGACATCAGCACGCCGGAGTTGCGCAGCAGCGGGGTGCTCTCGGCCCGCCAGGAGTGCGGCTGGCCCGCGAGGTTGGGCGGCGGGTTGACCCGGCCCAGATAGGTGTCCGAGAACAGCCACAGCACCCGCCCGTCCGGCAGCCGCACCGAGTGGGTGCCGTCGCCTCCCGACCAGTCGTCGTCCCGTGCCGCGTCGTCGCCGTACCGCGCGAACTCACCGGTGGTGCCCTCGTCCGCCGTCCATGAGGCGACCTTGCGGGGGGCGCACTCGACGGCGCGGCCGTCGTCGTCCCCGTCGTCCGGGAGAGCGGTGATCACGACGGCTGTCAGGAGCAGCACCACCAGGAGGATGAGACCGGTCCCCGGCCGCGGCCTGCCGCTCCGCTCGTCGTGTGGCTGACCTCGCCGCGCGGTCGCGCGGTCCCCGGTGGGTATGACGGACACGCTCGGGACGCTATACGGGTGGCGCGGACGCGGTCCATGGGGCACCGCGGCACGGTGTCCCGTGTCACACCCGGCGCGGCGCGGCGGCGGCGCGGGTCAGCTCCGGGCGGCCGGGTGCCCGAGAGCGACGCGGTGTTCGCCCGCGTACACGTTCATGGCGGAGCCGCGCAGGAACCCCACCAGGGTGAGGCCGGTCTCGGCGGCGAGATCGACCGCCAGCGAGGACGGCGCGGACACCGCCGCGAGCACCTCGATGCCCGCCATCACCGCCTTCTGCGCCAGCTCGAACGAGGCGCGCCCGGACACCAGCAGCACCGTACGGGACAGCGGCAGCCGCCCCTCGCGCAGCGCCCGCCCGACCAGCTTGTCGACCGCGTTGTGCCGCCCCACGTCCTCCCGTACGTCGAGCAGTTCACCCGAGGGCGAGAACAGCGCGGCGGCGTGCAGGCCCCCGGTCTGGTCGAACACCCGCTGCGCGGCGCGCAGTCGGCCGGGGAGCCCGGCGAGCAGCTCGGGCGTCAGCCGGACCGGGGGAGCGCCGGTGCCGTCGCCGGTGCCGTCGGCGTCGCCGCCCCGGCCGTCCGCGCCCTGGCCGTCCACGCCGCTGAGCGGCCAACGCGCCTGTGTGCGCACGGCGTCCAGGCTCGCCTTGCCGCACAGGCCGCAGGACGAGGTGGTGTAGACGTTCCGCTCCAGGGTGATGTCCGGCGGCACGACACCGGGCGCGGTCCGCACGTCCACCACGTTGTACGTGTTGGCGCCGTCCCCCTCGGTCGCTCCCGCGCAGTACACGATGGACCGCAGCTCGTCCGCCGAGCCGAGCACCCCCTCGCTCACCAGGAACCCGGCCGCGAGCGCGAAGTCATCGCCGGGCGTGCGCATCGTGATGGCGAGCGGCTTGCCGTTCAGCCGGATCTCCAGCGGCTCCTCCGCGACCAGGGTGTCCGGCCGGGTGGTGACCCGTCCGTCCCGGACGCGGATCACGCGCCGTCGCTCCGTGACTCGTCCCATGTCGTGATCAGTCCCGTCGGTCCCGGTGCCGTCCGTGCTCGCTGTCCGTGCTCGCTGTACGTGCTCATTGTCCTGCACACACAACCGCGGCCGCGGCCGAGCCCCGCGGTGCGCGAACACCGCCGCCGCCACGGAGATCGCGTGAAGCCTCCAAGGCTGACGTGCGAATCCTGTCGCTTCACACGCCCGCGTACTGGTGAGTCGCTCAGCAGACTGTGCTTCTCGTACGTCACGTCACCGCTACGGAAGGCCCCTCGCACATGAACGGCTCTCGCATCGTCGCGGTCGGCCACTACCAGCCCGCCAAGGTCCTCACCAACGCGGAGCTGGCGGAGCTGGTCGACACCAGCGACGAGTGGATCCGCAGCCGGGTGGGCATCCGCACCCGCCATGTGGCCGGGCCCGACGAGCCGGTGGACGAGCTCGCCGCCCACGCGGCGGCCAAGGCGCTGGCCTCGGCGGGCCTGAACCCCGAGGACGTCGACCTGGTGGTGGTCGCCACCTCCACCGCGATCGACCGCTCCCCGAACATGGCCGCGCGGGTGGCCGCCAGGCTCGGCATCCCCTCGCCCGCGGCCCTGGACGTCAACGTGGTCTGCGCGGGCTTCCCGCACGCCCTGGCCACCGCCGACCACACACTGCGGGCCGGGGCCGCGACCAGGGCGCTGGTGATCGGCGCCGACAAGATGACCGAGGTGACCGACTGGACGGACCGCACCACCTGCGTGCTGACCGGCGACGGCGCCGGCGCCGTCGTCCTGGAGGCGGTCCCGGACGGCGAACAGCCCGGCGTCGGCCCGGTGCTGTGGGGCTCGGTCCCCGGCATGGGCAACGCCGTACGGATCGAGGGCACCCCGCCGCGGTTCGCCCAGGAGGGCCAGAGCGTCTACCGCTGGGCCACCACCCAACTGCCCGCGCTCGCCCGGCAGGCGTGCGAGAAGGCGTCGCTCGCGCCACAGGACCTCGCGGCCGTCGTCCTGCACCAGGCCAACCTGCGGATCATCGAGCCGCTCGCCGCGCGGATCGGGGCGACCGGCGCGGTCGTCGCCCGCGATGTCGTCGACTCGGGCAACACCTCGGCCGCGAGCATCCCGCTGGCCCTGTCGAAGCTGGTGGAGCGCGGGGAGGTCGAGCGGGGCGCGCCGGTGCTGCTCTTCGGTTTCGGCGGGAACCTGTCGTACGCGGGGCAGGTCGTCCGCTGCCCCTGAGCTGACCGCAGGGGCCCTCTGCGTGACGGTCGCCTCACGCACCGTGAGAATCTGTCGACGCTCGCCCCGCACCCGGTCTACCTGCGCGTACTCGGCGGATACGCAGGTGAAAGGCACCGGAAATCCTTGGTATTGTTGTCCATGTCGCCGCGGGGCCCGCTCCGGGGCCGACAGACACCTAGTCCGGGTGGCGGAATGGCAGACGCGCTAGCTTGAGGTGCTAGTGCCCTTTATCGGGCGTGGGGGTTCAAGTCCCCCCTCGGACACCAGCAGGACATATGCGAATGACCGGTCGAGCCCCTCTGGCTCCCCGGTCTTTCGTCGTGCGCGCTTTCGCCCTTCTCGGCGTCCGGGGCGAAGGCCAGGGCGTCCAGCAGCCGCCAGTACAGATGTGCGCCACCGTCGGCCAGGGCGCCGCCCGCCGCGACGTACTGATCGGCGAACCGCATACCGGTGGGGGCGCCGTGCAGCAGGGCCAGGGCCGTCGAGCAGTGCGCCACATCCAGGTCGGCCGGTCCCCAGGAGGTCTCCACCCAGTCCACGGCGCCGGTGAGCCGAGGCCCGGCGTCGTCCAGGGCGAACAGGACGTTGCCGGGATGGAAGTCCCGGTGCAGGAAGCAGGCCCGGTGGGCCGGGGCTCGCGGCGGATCGCTCGCACGGCCCGCTGCCACAGCTCGGGGCGTCGGGTGTCACCGGGCGGAGTGACGCGCTCCGGCGCGGTCCATGCCTGGTAGACGCGGGGCCGGTGTTCCGGGGGCACCCGCAGCCGGTGGATACGGACGAGCTGGCGGGCCATCAGGTCGCCGCCTCGCGGTTCAGCAGGCCCTCCGCGTGCCGTACGTAGAAGGGCTTGACGAAGGACCGCAGCACCAGCGACCTGCGGCCGTCCGGCCCGGCGATGCCCAGTCGGCGCATCTGCGACGTACTCCCGCCGCGCAGCCGGGCGACCTCCGTGATCCGCTCGGCGTCGGACAGGCCCCGCTCGACCCAGGCGCGCGTCGCGTCCCAGGCCGGGGCCTCGCCGTCCGGGCCCTCGTCGTGCGGGTCCTCGTCGTGCGGGGGCAGTGCGGGCGTGCGCGGGGTCACCGGTTCCCAGGTGTAGCGGACGTCCGGCTCGCGTTCCTCGTTGCGCCGCCCGTCGGTACGCTCCCCGGCCACGAAGCCGTGCCGCTCGTAGAACCGCCGGGCGGGCCCGTTGACCTGGAACGTCCACAGCCCGAGACCGTCCGGTCGCCGCTCCTTGGCCAGGCCCAGGAGCCGGTCACCGACGCCCCGGCCGCGCCAGGAGGGTTCGAGGTAGAGCTGTTCGAGCTCCGCGCCGTCCAGCACCAGGAGCCCCACCACGGACCCGCCGACGACAGCCACCCATGTCTCGTGCCGTGACACGACCACCTGAGCGAACCAGCCCCGCACCTCGTCGTCGCCGTGCGCGCGGCGCACGGTCGGCAGCGCGGCGGCGAACGACCGTAGCCATACGTCGGCCACTTCGGCGGCGTCGGATCCGTCGGCCCGCCGCAGAACCAGGTCAGCGGTCTCCACGAGCTCCACGATGTGCGCCTCTCCCTGTCTCGCTATACCTTGCGGTCCAGCCGGACGCCCAGCACATCGCGCGCGTAGCGCTCGACGAAGCCGGGGAGGTACGGGTCGCGGTCCAGTGCGGCGAAGGGCTCGTCGAAGCGCGCGTCCGGCGCGTCCGTAAGCAGCACGATGCGCCAGGTGTTCAGGGGGTGCTCATCCGTGCCAGCCACTCCGTGCTGCACATGGAAGAGCGGCTGCCGTGGATCAGCGGTCAGCGGCGTACCGTCCGCGTCCGGCAGCTCGGCCCGCCCGATGAACGTCACCACCTGCCGCTCGTGGTTCAGCCCCACTTCTTCGAGTACGAGACCGTATGCGTCGGGGTCGGCCCACAGCCGCTGCGTCGACCGCCGTACGAACGCGTCCCCGAGCGCGCCGTCGGTGCGCCCCGGAGCCCAGGCGGCGTCGCTGCCCGCCTTCACGACGTAGGGGATGAACGCGCCGGGGCTGGCCGCCTTGCGCACCTCCATGTCCCACAGGTCGGCCCGCGTGAGCCGCAGCGGTTCACCGGTGGTGTAGTGCTCGTCGAGCACCTTGTTGACATCGACCGGCGTCAACTCGGCCCGAGTGTGGTGCGGGTCGGCCCAGGCTCGCTCGAACTCCGCCTCAGCAGCCACGTACGACATGCTTGCCCCGTCCCTCCGAGCTCCCACCGGGAGCCGCTCGATGCGTTTGCCGCGCGGAACATGATCATACGAGTGAGGAGGGGCACAGCCACTCGAATTGCACGGGGGACGGGGGCCCGGCGGCCGCTCACCCGGTCGGCACCTCTTCCGCGGTCGGGAAGGACTCCTGGGCGCCCTTCCGGGTGACGGCCGCCGCGCCCACCCGCGCCGCGAACGCGGCGGCCGCCGGGAGCGCCTCGCCCCGGCCGAGACGCCAGGCCAGGGCGGCGGTGAAGGCGTCGCCCGCGCCGGTGGTGTCCACGGCGTCCACCCGCGGACTCGGGACCCGTACGACGGCGCCCGTACCGGATTCGGCGACCAGCGCGCCCGCCGCGCCCAGCGTCACCACCGCCGACCGCGGCCCGAGCGCGAGCAGCCGCCGCGCCCAGTCCTCGGGCTCCGGGCCCGCGAAGCCGCCGAGCACGACCGCCGCCTCGTGCTCGTTCACCACCAACGGATCGCAGGCGGCGAGCACTTCGGCGGGCAGCGGCGCCGGGGGAGACGGGTTCAGCACCAGCCGGGCCCCGACGGGCAGCGCCCGCACCACCTCGGCGACCGTGTCCAGCGGGATCTCCAGCTGGACGGAGACGACGCGGGCGCGGCCCAGCAGGCTCCCGGCGGCCCGGACGTCCTCGGGGACCAGCCGGGCGTTGGCGCCCGGCGAGACCACGATGCTGTTGTCGCCGGAGGGGTCCACGGTGATCAGGGCGACCCCGGTCGGCGCCCCGCCGACCAGCACCCCGCCCGTGTCGACCCCGGCGGCACGCTGCGCGTCGAGCAGCAACCGGCCGTGGGCGTCGTCTCCGACCCGCGCCAGCAGGGCCGTCCTGGCTCCGAGGCGGGCCGCGGCGAGCGCCTGGTTGGCGCCCTTGCCGCCCGGATGGACGCTCAGGTCGGAGCCGAGCACGGTCTCGCCGCGGGCGGGCCGGCGCTCGACGCCGGTCACCAGGTCGACGTTGGCCGATCCGACGACCACGAGGTCATAGCGGTCATCGCGGTCATCGCGGTCGTCACAGTCGTCGTGCTCATCGAGGTCGCCGGTCGCGAAGCCTGCCATCTGCCCGCGTTCGGACTGATCCATTCTCGCTCCTTCGGGTAGTACCACGCGCACCCATTGTGTTGGAAGGCTGGGCTCGCGCACCGCAGCGCAGTTCACCACAGGTCACAGAAGGTCGAGGGGACACCCATGTCCGTAGGCGAAGAGACGCGCACCGAGCAGGTCGAGCAGAAGAGCCTCGGCACAGCCGCCGCGCGAAATCTGGCCACCACCGCCAAGTCCGTTCCCCAGATGCAGGAGATCAGCTCACGCTGGCTGCTGCGCAAGCTCCCCTGGACCCAGGTGCAGGGCGGCACCTACCGGGTGAACCGCCGACTGAGCTACACCGTCGGGGACGGCAAGATCACCTTCGTGAAGACCGGCTCCCAGGTGCGGGTCATCCCGGCTGAGCTCGCCGAGATCCCGGTGCTGCGTGGCTACGAGGACGAGGAGGTGCTCGGCGAGCTGGCCGACCGCTGCGTGCAGCGCGAGTTCGCGCCGGGCGAGATCCTGGCCTCCTTCGGCAGCCGGATGGACCAGGTGTTCCTGCTGGCGCACGGCAGGGCCGAGCAGGTCCATGAGGGCGCGTACGAGGACGAGGCCGTACTCGGCGTGCTCGCCGACGGCGCGCACTTCGGCGATGCCTGCCTGACCGACGCGGACGCCATCTGGGAGCAGACGGTACGGGCCGAGACCACCTGCACCGTCCTGCTGCTGCCCCGCGACGCCGTCCTCCAGGTGGCGGAGCGCGCCGAGTCCCTGAGCGCCCAGCTCAACCGGCCCGCCGTACCGAACCAGCGCGCCAACCGGTACGGCGAGAAGGAGATCGACCTGTCGGCCGGACACGTCGGCGAGCCGGAGATCCCCGGCACCTTCGTGGACTACGAGGCGTCCCCGCGCGAGTACGAACTGAGCGTCGCGCAGACCGTCCTGCGCATCCACACCAGGGTCGCGGACCTCTACAACCAGCCGATGAACCAGCTGGAGCAGCAGCTGCGGCTCACGGTCGAGGCCCTCAAGGAGCGCCAGGAGCACGAACTGGTCAACAACCGCGAGTTCGGGCTGCTCAACAACTGCGACTATGAGCAGCGGATCCAGCCGCACGACGGCGTGCCGGGCCCGGACGACATGGACGAACTGCTCAGCCGCAGGCGCGGATCGAAGCTGTTCCTCGCGCACCCCAAGGCGATCGCCGCGTTCGGCCGCGAGTGCAACAAGCGCGGCCTCGTCCCGGAGACGATCGACGTGGACGGCAACCGCATTCCCACCTGGCGCGGCGTCCCGATCTACCCCTGCAACAAGATCCCGGTCAGCGACGCCCGTACGACCTCGATCATCTGCATGCGTACCGGCGAGAAGGACCAGGGCGTCATCGGACTGCATCAGGCCGGAATCCCCGAGGAGATCGAGCCCAGCCTGTCCGCGCGCTTCATGGGCATCAGCGAACAGGCCATCGCCTCCTACCTGGTGACGGCCTACTACTCGGCCGCGGTCCTGGTGCCGGACGCCCTCGGCGTCCTGGAGAATGTCCAGGTGAGCAGGTGGCGATGAGCCAGCGCACCGAGGCGGCCCCGGAATACGAGGCACGTGCCCTGCTGGAGGAGACCCGGCACATAGTCGACCCCGAACTCCGGGCGGCGGTGGACTCACTGCCCGGCGCGATGCGGCGGATCGCGCGCTACCACTTCGGCTGGGAGGACGCCGACGGCTTACCCGCGGCGGGTCCCGCCGGAAAGGCGGTGCGTCCCGCGATGGTACTGGCCACCACCGCGGCGCTGGGCGGCTCACCGGGTGGCGCGGTGCGGGCGGCAGCGGCGGTGGAGCTGGTGCACAATTTCACGCTGCTGCACGACGACATCATCGACCGCGACCGCACCCGCAGACACCGCCCCACCGCCTGGACGGTCTTCGGCGAGGCGGACGCACTCCTGGCGGGGGACGCGCTCCAGGCGCTGGCCCTGCGTCTGCTCCTTGAGGACTCATACCCGGCGTCCGCTCCCGCCGCCGCGCGGCTCGCCGCCTGTGTGGTGGAGGTCTGCGAGGGCCAGCAGACGGACGGCGCCCTGGAGCGCCGTGACGTCCGGGACGTCACCCTGGACGACTGCCTGACCATGGCCGGGGCGAAGACGGGAGCCCTGCTCGGCTGTGCCTGTGCGATCGGGGCGCAGTACGCGGGGGCGGGCGAAGCCGAGGTGACCGCGATGGACGCCTTCGGCCGGGAGGCCGGGCTCGCCTTCCAGCTGATCGACGACATCATCGGGATCTGGGGGGACCCGAGGCACACCGGGAAACCGGCGGGCGCCGACCTCGCGGCACGCAAGAAGTCCCTGCCGGTGGTCGCCGCGCTCACCTCGGGCACGCCCGAGGGCGCCGAACTCGCCGAACTGTATACGCGCCCGCTCGCCGACGCCGACCTGGAGCGCGCCGGGGTCGCGGTCGACCGGGCGGGCGGCCGCGACTGGGCCGCGCGTCACGCCTCGGACCGGATGGCGACCGCGATAGACCGCCTCTCGCACGCGGTGCCCGACCAGCAGGCGGCGGGCGGCCTGCTGGCGCTCGTGGAGTTCGTGACCCGACGCACGTACTGACGGCGCCCGAGTACGTACTGACGGATGGCCGGGGTCAGTTCGGCAGGCCGACCCCGGCCGCCCCTTTCCCCCTCCCTCTCGCGCCCCTTCTCTCCTTCTCTCCTTTTCTTATCGGATCCCTTATCGCATATCGCACCAGGAGTGACCGATGCCGCAGTCATTCGCGCTGCCCAGCTTCTATATGACGTATCCCGCCCGGCTGAACCCCCATGTCGAGTACGCGCGCGAGCGGTCCGAGCGGTGGGCGCGCGACATGGGGATGCTGGAAGGCTCCAAGGTCTGGGACACCGACGACCTGCGCTCTCATGACTACGCCCTGCTGTGCGCGTACACGCATCCGGACTGTTCCGCGGACGTGCTCACGCTGGTCACCGAGTGGTACGTGTGGGTGTTCTTCTTCGACGACGCCTTCCTCTGCCTGTTCAAGAAGACCGGCGACCTCGACGGCGGCAAGAAATACCTGGACCGCCTCGCCGCCTTCATGCCGACGGACTCCGCGCAGCCGATCCCGGAGCCCGCCAACCCCGTGGAGCGGGGCCTCGCGGACCTGTGGGCGCGCACCGTGCCCGCGATGTCCCAGGGCTGGCGCCAGCGGTTCGCCGAGAGCACGGTGAACCTGCTCAATGAGTCCCTGTGGGAACTGTCCAACATCAACAGCGGTCGGATCGCCAACCCCGTCGAGTACATCGAGATGCGCCGCAAGGTCGGCGGCGCGCCTTGGTCAGCGGGGATCGTCGAGTTCGCCGCGGGCGCCGAAGTACCGGCGTCGGTGGCGGACTCCAGGCCGCTGCGGGTCCTGCTGGAGACTTTCGCCGACGGGGTCCACCTGCGCAACGACCTGTTCTCCTACCAGCGGGAGATCGAAGAGGAGGGCGAACTGAGCAACGGTGTGCTCGTCCTGGAGACCTTCCTCGGCTGTACGACCCAGCAGGCCGCCGACAGGGTCAACGACCTCATCACCTCCCGGATGCGGCAGTTCGAGCACACCGCGCTGACCGAACTGCCCGCGCTCTTCGCCGAGAAGGCGCTGCCACCGCAGGACTGCGCGGCCGTGCTCGCGTATACGAAAGGCCTCCAGGACTGGCAGTCCGGCGGCCACGAGTGGCACATGCGCTCCAGCCGTTACATGAACGAGGGCTGTGTGCCCGACGCGTCGTCGCCGGGCCCCATGGGCATCGGAATCCCCGCCATGGGCCTCAAGGACCTGATCGCGGCCACCGGAGCCACCGAGCGGGCCCGCGCCTATTCCCATGTTCCGTTCCAGCGCGTGGGGCCGTCCGTGCTCCCCGACATGTCCCTGCCGTTCCCGCTGTCCCTCAGCCCCCACCTGGAGGCCTCGCGGCGTCACACGATCGACTGGTCGCACCGGATGGGCCTGCTCCAGCCGCAGCCCGGCGTGCCCGGCTCGTACGTCTGGGACGAGCGCAAGCTCGCCGGGATCGACCTGCCGCTGTGCGCCGCGGGCCTGCACCCGGACGCGACACCCGAGGCCCTCGACCTGGCGTCGTACTGGCTGACCTGGGGCACCTACGGGGACGACTACTTCCCGGCGGTGTTCGGCCGGACCCGTGACCTGGCGGGCGCGAAGCTGTGCAACGACCGCTTCCCGCTGTTCATGCCGCTCGACCTGGCCGACACACCGGAACCGGCGAACGCGCTGGAGCGGGGCCTGGCCGACCTGTGGCGGCGCACGGCCGGTCCGATGAGTCCGGGAGCCCGTGCGGCCTTCCGCACCGCCGTCGAGGAGATGACGGACAGCTGGTTGTGGGAGCTGTCCAACCAGGCGCAGAACCGCGTCCCCGACCCGGTCGACTACATCGAGATGCGACGGCTCACCTTCGGCTCCGGACTCACCATCAGCCTGTGCCATATCGGGCTCGGCGACACGGTCCCCGAAGAGGTCTACCGCAGCGGTCCGGTACAGGCGTTGGAGAACGCGGCCATCGACTACGCGTGCCTGCTGAACGATGTCTTCTCGTACCAGAAGGAACTCGAGTACGAGGGCGAGATCCACAACGGAATCCTGGTCACGCAGCACTTCTTCGACTGCGACTACCCCTCCGCGCTCCGGATGGTGCACGACCTGATGAAGGGGCGGCTGAGACAGTTCCAGCACCTGGCGGAGAACGAACTGCCCCGGCTGTGCGCGGACCTCGACCTGTCGGAGCAGGCTCGCGCGGGCCTGTGCGGATACGTCCGGGAGCTGGAGAACTGGCTGGCCGGGATTCTCAACTGGCATCACGGATGCGTCCGCTACCGCGCCGAGGACCTCACGCACAGCCCGCTGCCCGAGACGATGCCCCGCATCGATCTGCCCGCGCTGGTCCGGTGAACGGGAGCCGCCGCGCGGGACGCGGAAGCGGGCGGTGGTGCGGGCGGGTCGGGGCGGCGCTCGCCGCCACGGCCTGTGTGACGGTCTGCTGGGCGCCGACGGCCGCGGCCGATGCGCGGGCCCGCCCCGTGGGCGATGCCTGCGCGTACGTCGGCGTCGACCTGGACTTCGACGGGCTGGCCCGCACCGCGGGCGAGCGGGGGGTGGGCCAAGCGGTGTGGGACGCCTGCCACCCGACTCCCACGCCGACCCCGACACCGTCACCGACTCCCACACCGTCACCGACTCCGGCCCCGACTCCGGCCCCGACTCCGACTCCCACGCCGACACCGACTCCCACGCCGACACCGGCTCCCAAGCCGACGCCGACACCGGTGCCGACCCCGCCTCCGCCGAAGCCCACGCCGCCGCCTCCGTCGCCTCCCGCACCGTCCCCCTCGCCGACGCCTCCGGCGGCCCAGGCCCGCCCCGCCCCATCGGTGACGCCCCCGCCGCCCCCGCCCCCGACCCCGGAGCCGACTGCCACCCCGTCGCCTCCGCCCCGTACGACCCCGTCGCCCACTCCGTCCGTGCCGCGCGCCTACCAGGGCACACCGGCCAAGAAGGACCACGGCGGGCGGCCGCTCGCCGCTACCACGCTGCTCCTGGTGGTGCCCGCCGTGCTCGCCGCGGCCGCGCTCTCGCGAGGCTCCGGACTCGGCGGACGCTCAGGGGGCGGCCACGGCGGTCGCGGATGAACCCATGTCAGTTCCTATGAACCCCACGTCAGTTCCTTCCCCCTCTTTCACCCAGTTGGAGGCTCGTCGTGCCGCACTGGCTGACGCTGATCCTCGCCATGGCGGCGACCTGCGCGCTCGTCGTGATCATCACCAAGGTCGTCCGGCGGCGCGGCGTGGACACCGACCCGTCGGAGACCCCCGACGTCATCGAGTACATGACGATGATGATCGGCGTGGTGTACGCCATCGTGCTGGGCCTCGCCATCGCGGGCGTCTGGGAGGCCCGCGGCGAGGCCGACGCGACGGTGCGCACCGAGGCCCAGGCCCTGCACGAGGTGTCCGAACGCGCCCAGGTGTTCCCCGAGCCGGTGCGCGACAAGGTCGACCGGAGCATCGAGGCCTACGCCCGGTACGTCGTGGACGAGGAATGGCCGCGGATGGCGGAGCACGGGCAGCTGACCGAACGCGGAGACCAGCTCCTCGACGCCGTACGGGTGGCCGTCCGCGAGAGCGAGCCGCGCAACGAACTCCAGGGCCAGGCGTACGCGCCCATGGTCGACCAGGTGGCCCTGGCCGACGAGGCCCGGACCAACCGGGGTGACGCGGCGGAGCCCGCGATGCCGCCCGTGGTCTGGTTCGGGCTGATCGCCGGCGCCCTGGTGTCCGTCGGCATGATCTTCGCGCTGCAGATCCGGTACACCCGGCGCGAGCTGACGGTGGCGGGACTCTACACAGCGCTTTTCGTGTTCCTGCTGATCCTGATCTGGGACATGGACGCGCCCTTCAGCCGCGGCATGCCGATCACCGCCGACCCGTTCACCGGCCAGCTCACCGCCGGCGGCTGACCCCCGTGGCCACGCCCTCCGCGTCCATGGCCCCCGCGTCCACGGCCTCGTCGTACCGGTCCAGGACCAGCCGGGCGACCGCGTCATGCCGGGCGAGCGGCGCCGAGGTGCGCCGCGCGCCCGCACGCGCCGCGCGCCGCGTGAAGAAGCCCGGCGCGATCAAGTACGTGGCGAGCGAGACCTGTTCGTGCCCGGCGGCGCGCAGCTGGGCGACGGCCTCGGCAGGAGTCGGCGCGGACGCGCACAGATAGGACGGCACGACCGGCGTGCGCAGCCGCGCGGCCAGCAGCTCGGCCATCCGCTCGGTGTCGGCGTTGGCCCGCGGGTCGGTGGACCCGGCGGCCGCGAGCACCACCGGGCCGTCGCCGGGCGCGCGTCCCGCCTGGGTGAGCAGGTCGCCGAGCGCGGTGGCGAGCAGCGGGTCGGGCCCCAGCGCGCGGGCGGTACGGGTGCGCAGATGCGGCGCCGCGGCCAGCGCGTCGGGGATGTCCACCCGGATGTGGTAGCCCGTGCCGAGCAGCAGCGGGACGAGCACCGCGTCGCCGCTCAGCCCGGCCAGCGTCTCGGTCAGCGGCGGGTCCACCAGGTCCAGCCAGCCCACCTCGACCCGCAGCCCCGGCCGCAGTTCCCGTATCCGCTCCAGCAGCTCCAGCGTCGCCGCCGCCCCGGCGGCCTCCCGCGTGCCGTGCCCGACGGCCACCAGCGTCGGCGCCGCCCGCGCGGCGGAACGGGACCGGGGAGCGGGGCGCGGCGGCGCGGTCCGGGCCGCCGCGCCGACCGGGGGAGTGGCTGACGTAGGGCTCATCGCTCGGCGACGTCCACGTTGAGCCGGTACCCGCGCTTGGGCACCGTACGGACCAGACCCGCGTGCCTGCCCAGCGCCCCGCGCAGACGGGCCACGGCGGCCTCCACCACATGCTCGTCGGCCCGCTGCCCGGCCCAGGCGCGCCGCAGCAGGTCGGCCCGGCTCAGCACCCAGCCGGGGCGCTCGGCCAGCGCACGCAGCACGGCGGCCGACACCGGGGACAGCCAGATGCTCTCGCCGTCGACGAGCAGGGCGCTGCCCTGGAGGGCCAGCGTCCGGTCACCGGCCGACAGCTCCTGGCGGGCCCGCCGGGGCAGCGCCTGGGCGAGGGCGCGCACCATCGCGCCCAGCCGCCCGCGCTCCGGCCACAGCGGGTCCACGCCGAGTTCCTGGAGCGGGCGGGCGCAGACCGGCCCGACGCACACCGACAGCACATCGCCCTGAAGCCGGGCCAGCACCGCGTCATACTGCCCGGCCGCCCGCGCCGCCTCCAGGAACGCCGTGATCGCCGGGGCGCTGGTGAAGGTCAGCGCGTGCACCTCGCCGCGCGCCGTCAGCTCGGCGAGCCGCCGCACCGCGTCCGGGTCCTCGGGCGGCGCCCAGCGGTATACCGGCACCTCGATCACCTCGGCGCCGCGCTCCCGCAGCGCGCCCGTGAAGCCGGGCTGCGGCGCCCCGTGCTCCTGGACGGCGATCCGGCGGCCGCGCAGATCACGGGCGAGCAGCCAGGTCAGCAGCTCGTCGATGGCCTCGGAGCCCGGCGAGTACGCCTCGTCGAGCCCGCTGGCCCGGACCGCACCGGTCGCCTTGGGCCCCCGAGAGAGCACCGAAGCGCCCTGGCAGGCACGCGCGAGCGCGGCCCCGTGCCCCCAGCCGTCGGCCGCGCTCATCCAGCCGCGCCAGCCGACCCCGGTGGTGGCCACCACATAGTCGAGCGGCCCGGTCAGGCACTGTTCGGTGGCGTGGCGCAGCGCCGCGTCGTCCTCCAGAGGAACGATCCGCAGCGAGGGCGCCTCGATGATCCGGGCGCCCCGGCGCGACAGCAGACTGGCGAGTTCGTCGCGCCGACGCGCCGCCGTCACGCCGATGGTGAAGCCGGTCAGCGGCTGGTCGGTCTTGCGAGGTTCCATGCGTTGAAGGCTCAAGGAGCACCGTTGCGCCGCCATTGCCCGTATGTGACGTGCGCGTTAGCGAAGCGACGTCCTTTGTTACGGGAGATGTCCCCGACCCCACGGGCCCCGAGGTCGAGCGTGAGAACCGTATATCGCGCCCGCAACACAGCGGACCCTGCCGCGTAACGGCCACGCGTGACGATCGACGGCATGAAAACGATCCAAGCGAGCGGCACGGCGGGTCCGGGTGGTACGACGGACACCGTCGACACCCACTGCCCGTACTGCTCGCTGCAGTGCGGGATGCGCCTCGGGCCCGCCGCGGACGGCGCCCCGGTCGAGGTGCGGGAGCGGCCCGGCTTCCCGGTGAACCGCGGGGCGCTGTGCGGCAAGGGACAGAGCGCGGCCGCCGTCCTGTCGCGTACGGCCCGGCTGATCACCCCCCTCGTACGCGACGACGGCGGCGAGCTGCGCCCGGCCTCCTGGGACGAGGCGCTGGAGCGGACCGTCGCCGGGCTCACCGCGGCCCAGCGCCGCCACGGCGTCGACGCCGCGGGGATCTTCGGCGGCGGCGGACTGACCAACGAGAAGGCCTATCTGCTCGGCAAGTTCGCCCGCGTCGCGCTGCGTACGGTCAACATCGACTACAACGGCCGGTTCTGTATGTCGTCCGCGGCCGCCGCGGGCCGCAAGGCCTTCGGCGTCGACCGCGGCCTGCCCTTCCCGCTGGAGGACATCCCGCACAGCGGCTGTGTGATCCTGGTCGGCTCCAACCCGGCCGAGACCATGCCGCCCGCGCTGCGCTACTTCCGCGAACTGCGCGAGAACGGCGGCAAGCTGATCGTCGTCGATCCGCGCCGCACCCGCACCGCCGACCTCGCCGACCTGCACCTCCAGCCGGTGCCGGGCACCGACCTCGCCCTCGCGCTGGGCATGCTCCACCTGGTGATCGCCGACGGGCACCGCGACACGGCGTTCATCGACGCCCGTACCACCGGCTTCGAGCAGGCCAGGGCCGCCGCCATGGCGCACTGGCCGGAGCGCGTCGAGCAGCTGACCGGCGTCCCCGTGGACCAGCTGGCCGCCGCCGTCGACCTCTTCGCGCGGGCCGAGACCGGCATGGTGCTCACCGCGCGCGGCCCGGAGCAGCAGAGCAAGGGCACCGACACCGTGGGCGCCTGGATCAACCTCTGCCTGGCCACCGGCAAGGCCGGACGGCACTACTCCGGATACGGCTGCCTGACCGGGCAGGGCAACGGCCAGGGCGGCCGCGAGCACGGCCAGAAGGCCGACCAGCTGCCCGGCTACCGCTCCATCGAGGACCCCGAGGCCCGCGCCCACGTCGCGTCCGTGTGGGGCGTCGACCCCGCCGACCTGCCCCGCTCGGGCGTGTCCGCGTACGAGCTGCTCGACGGGCTCGGCCAGGACGGCGGCGTACGGGCCCTGCTCCTGATGGGCTCCAACCCCGTGGTGTCCGCGCCGCGCGCCGCACGGGTCACCGACCGGCTGCGCGCGCTGGACTTCCTCGCCGTCAGCGATGTGGTGCTCTCCGAGTCCGCCCAGCTCGCCGACGTGGTGTTCCCGGCGACGCAGTGGGCCGAGGAGACCGGCACCACCACCAACCTGGAGGGCAGGGTGATCCTCCGCCGCAAGGCCGTCGACGCGCCCGAAGGGGTGCGCAGCGACCTGTACGTGCTGCGCGAGCTGGCCGCCCGGCTCGGCGTGGAGAAGGGGTTCCCGGACGACCCGGAAGAGGTCTTCGAGGAGCTGCGCCGGGCCTCGGCGGGCGGCCAGGCCGACTACGCGGGCATCAGCTACGCGCGGGTGGCCGCCGAGGACGGCGTGTTCTGGCCCTGCCCCGACGAGGACCACGCCGGTACGCCCCGGCTCTTCCTGGACCGCTTCGCGACCCCCGACGGGCGGGCCAGGTTCGCGCCCGTGACGCACCGCCCGGCGGCCGAGGAGCCGGACGCCGACTATCCGCTGTATCTCACCACGGGCCGGGTGGTGTCCCAGTACCAGAGCGGCGCCCAGACCCGCCGCGTCCCGGAGCTGAACCGGGCCGCGCCAGGCCCGTTCGTCGAGCTGCACCCGCGGCTGGCCGAGCGGCTCGGGGCGGCCGACGGCGACCTCCTCGCGGTCACCAGCCGCCGCGGCCGGGCCGAGGCGCCGGCCAGGGTCACCGACACGATCAGGCAGGACACCGTCTTCATGCCGTTCCACTGGGGCGGCGCGGGGCGGGCCAACACGCTCACCAACCCCGCGCTCGACCCGGCGTCGAAGATGCCGGAGTTCAAGGTGTGCGCGGTCCGCGTCGAACGGGCGGAGGCCCCGCGATGACCGCACAGCCCACGACACAGCCCACGACACAGTCCACGCCCCAGCCCACGACGCGGTCCCCCGCACAACCCCCCGCCCCCCGCCGCATCGCCGTCGTAGGCGCCGGGATGGCCGCCGCCCGCTTCGCCGAGCGGTACGCCGCACTCGGCGGCCGCGGCCAGGTCACCCTGTACGGCGCCGAGCCCCGCGCCCCCTACAACCGCGTCCTGCTCGCCGACGTGCTCACCGGCCGCTACGACGCCGACGCGATCACCCTCCAGTCCGCCGCCGCGGAGCTCCGCACCGGCGCCGAGGTCACCGGCATCGACCTCGCGGCGCGCACCCTGACCACGGCCGACGGCACGACGGCAGGCTACGACGACCTGGTCCTGGCCACCGGCGCGAACCCCGTGCTGCCCCCGATCCGCGGCCTGCGCGCCGCCGACGGCGAGCTGCTGCCCGGCGTGCACTCCTTCCGCACGGTCGAGGAGTGCGCCCGGCTCGCCGACGAGGCCCGCGACGCGGAGCGCGCCGTGGTCATCGGCGGCGGCGTGCTCGGCGTGAGCGCCGCCCGCGCGCTGGCCGCGCTCGGGGTACGGGTGGAGATCGTCCACCAGGCCCCGCAGCTGATCGAGCGGCACCTCGACGCCCAGGCGGGCGCCGCCCTGCGCACCGCGCTCGCCGGGCTCGGCGTCGAGACCTACCCCGACAACCGGGCCCGCGCCCTGCGCGGCGCCGACCGCGTCACCGGCGTCGAACTGGCCAGCGGCTACGTCCTGGAGACCGACCTGGTGGTCCTGGCCTGCGGGGTCCGGCCGCGCACCGGCCTGGCGCACACCGCGGGCCTGCCCGTACGCCGCGGCGTCGAGGTCGACGACACCCTCGCCTGCGCGCCGGACGTCTACGCGATCGGCGACTGCGCCGAACACCGCGGAGCCGTGCACGGCCTGGCCGGGCCCGCCTGGGAACAGGCCGACGTGCTGGCCGCCCGGCTCTCCGGCGCCGACCCCGACGCCCGGTACACCGGCTCCCGGCCGCTGTCCCGGCTGACCGCGGGCCCGGTCCGGTACGCCGCCTTCGGCGACGTGGGCGCCGACGGGCCCGGCCTGGACGTCCTGCGCATCCAGGACGCCACCAGCGGCGCCTACAAGAAACTCGTGCTGCGCGGCGACCGGATCGTCGGCGGCATCCTCCTGGGCGACCTGGCCACGGTCGGCGCCCTCACTCGGGCCTACCAGCGGGACGAACCCATGCCCGCTGATCCCCTGTATCTGCTCACCACGCAAGGAGTTGCCCCATGACGCCGAAGCCGGTTGGCGCCGCCACCCGCAAGGAGCTGGTCCTGGTCGGCCACGGCATGGTCGGCCAGCGCTTTCTGGAGGCGCTTTTCGAGCAGCCTTCGGCCGCCGACACCTGGCGGGTCACCGTACTCGCCGAAGAGCCGAGGGCCGCCTACGACCGGGTCCAGCTCAGCTCCTGGTTCAAGGGCACGACCGCGGACGAACTCGGCATGTGCCCCAAGGAGTTCCTGGACGAGCACGGCATCGACCTGCGCTGCTCCGAACCCGCCGCGTCGGTGGACCGCGGAGCCCGCATCGTCACCACCGCGTCCGGCGAGCGACTCCCGTACGACGCGCTGGTGCTGGCCACCGGCTCGTACCCGTTCGTGCCGCCGGTACCGGGACACGACGCGGAAGGCTGCCATGTCTACCGCACCATCGAGGACCTGGAGGGCATCCGCGCGGACGCCGAGCGGGCACGGGTCGGCGCGGTGGTCGGCGGCGGACTGCTCGGCCTGGAGGCCGCGGGGGCGCTCACCGCACTCGGCCTGGAGACCCATGTGGTGGAGTTCGCCCCGCGCCTGATGGCCCTTCAGGTCGACGACGGCGGCGGCGAGATGCTGCGCCGCAAGATCGAGGACCTCGGCGTCCAGGTGCACACCGGCGCCGGAACCCAGCGCATCGACACCGGCGACGACGGCCGGGTCCGTTCCATGGCGCTCTCCGACGGCAGCGAGGTCAAGGCCGACCTGGTGATCTTCTCGGCGGGCGTGCGCCCCCGTGACCAGCTCGCCCGCGACTGCGGGCTCCCCGTCGGCGAGCGCGGCGGCATCGTCGTCGACGAGCGGTGCCGTACCGAGGACCCGCATGTGTGGGCCATCGGCGAGTGCGCGCAGACCGTCGACGGGCGGGTGTACGGACTGGTCGCGCCCGGCTACGCGATGGCCGAGGCCGTGGCTCGCGAACTCGGAGACGGCGAAGGCTCGTTCACCGGTGCCGACACCTCCACCAAGCTCAAGCTGCTCGGCGTGGACGTGGCCAGCTTCGGCGACGCGCAGGGCGCCGCGGACGGCGCCCTGGACCTGGTGTACGCCAACAGCCGCGCGGGCGTCTACAAGAAGCTGGTGATCGGCCCCGACGGCGCCCTGCTCGGCGGCGTCCTCGTCGGCGACACCGAGTCGTACGCGACCCTGCGGCCGCTCGCCATCGGCGGCGCCCCGCTGCCCGCGCCCCCGGAACAGCTGGTCCTGCCCGCGGGCTCCGGCGCGCCGGTCGGACCGATCGCGCTGCCCGACGACGCCGTGGTCTGCTCCTGCCACAACGTCAGCAAGGCCGCCATCAAGGCCGCCGTGCACGAGGGCGGCTGCACCAGCGCCCCCGAGGTCAAGAAGTGCACCAAGGCGGGCAGCGGCTGCGGCAGTTGCGTCAAGCTGATGACCACCATCGTCACCGACGAACTGGCCGCCAGCGGAGTGGAGGTCTCCTCCGCCCTGTGCGAGCACTTCCCGCACACCCGTGCCGAGCTCTACGAGATCATCCAGGTCAAGGGCATCACCGACTTCTCCCGCGTGCTCGCCGAACACGGCACGGGCGAAGGGTGCGACATCTGCAAGCCCACCGTCGCCTCGATCCTCGCGAGCCTCGGCGGCGGCCACATCCTGCACGGCGAACAGGCCGCCCTCCAGGACACCAACGACCACTTCCTCGCCAACCTCCAGCGCAACGGCTCCTACTCCGTCGTCCCGCGCGTGCCCGGCGGTGAGATCACCCCCGAAGGGCTGATCGTCATCGGCGAGATCGCCCGTGACTTCGGCCTCTACACCAAGATCACCGGCGGGCAGCGGATCGACCTGTTCGGGGCCCGCGTCGACCAGCTCCCGCCGATCTGGAAGCGCCTGGTCGACGCCGGATTCGAGTCCGGGCACGCCTACGGCAAGGCGCTGCGCACCGTGAAGTCCTGTGTCGGCGAGACCTGGTGCCGCTACGGCGTCCAGGACTCGGTGGGCCTGGCCATCGAACTGGAGTTGCGCTACCGGGGGTTGCGCGCCCCGCACAAGCTCAAGTCCGCGGTATCCGGCTGCGCCCGCGAGTGCGCGGAGGCCCAGAGCAAGGACTTCGGCGTCATCGCGACGTCCACGGGCTGGAACCTCTACGTCGGCGGCAACGGCGGCATGACGCCCCGGCACGCGGACCTGCTCGCCGCCGACCTGGACCGCGAGACCCTGATCCGCACCATCGACCGCTTCCTGATGTTCTACATCCGCACCGCCGACCGCCTGGAGCGCACCGCGCCCTGGCTGGAGCGCCTGGAGGGCGGCCTGGACCACCTGCGCGAGGTCGTGATGGAGGACTCGCTCGGCATCTGCGACGACCTCGACGAACTGATGGGCCGTCATATCGAGACCTACGAGGACGAGTGGGCCGCGACCCTGGCCGACCCGGACCGAGTGCGCCGCTTCGTCTCCTTCGCCAACGCGCCCGGCACCCCCGACCCGACCGTGCGCTTCGCCCCCGAGCGCGACCAGATCCGCCCGGCCAGGCCCGGCGAACTGGTCGCCGGACCCGCACTGGAGGTACGTACCCGATGAGCCCGACGAACCCGACGAGCCCGCTGACCGAGGCGAACGTGGAGATCCACGACGGAGCCGAGTGGCGGCCCGTCTGCGCCCTGGCCGACCTGATTCCGGGCCGCGGCGTCGCGGTCCTCGTCGACGGCGAGCAGGTCGCCGTCTACCGCGACCGCGCGGGGAACGTCTACGCCATCGACAACCACGACCCGTTCAGCGAGGCGTACGTCATGTCGCGCGGCATCCTCGGCAGCCGCGGCGACGTCCCGGTGGTGATGTCCCCCATGTACAAGCAGGCCTTCGACCTGCGCACCGGCGCCTGCCTCGACGAGGAGACCCCCGCCCTGCGGGTGTGGCCGGCGCGGGTCGCCGAGCCCGCCGGGCCGGGCGGCGGATCCCCGCCTCGAACCTCACAGCTCGCCGCGGCCGGTGTGCGCGAGCCGTAGCACGACGGAGCCACCACGGTCGGCGGGGGGAAATCTCCCGCCGCCAGGGTGAACACCGTCTCAACCGCTCCTCCGACACCCTGGCAGGCTCTCCATGACCACTGCGGCAGACCCGAAACCGCGACCTTCCGTACGCACCCGCGACATCGAAGACTGGCGGCCGGAAGACCGTGCCTTCTGGGACGAGGCGGGCGCCCGCATCGCCCGCCGCAACCTCGTCTTCTCAGTGATCTCCGAACACATCGGCTTCTCGGTCTGGAGCCTCTGGTCGGTGATGCTCCTCTTCCTCGGCCCGGAGTACGGCATCGACCCGGCTGGGAAGTTCACGCTCGCCGCCGTGCCCGCGGCACTCGGGGCGGGGCTGCGGCTGCCGTACACCTTCGCGGTGGCCAAGTTCGGCGGCCGCAACTGGACGGTCTTCAGCGCGAGTCTGCTCCTGGTCCCGACCGTCCTCGCCGCGATCGTGCTGGAGCCGGGCGTCAGTTACACCACGCTGCTCGTGGTGGCCTGTGTCGCCGGTGTCGGCGGCGGCAACTTCGCCTCGTCCATGGCGAACATCAACGCCTTCTATCCGCAGCGGCTCAAGGGCTGGGCGCTCGGCATCAACGCGGGCGGCGGCAACCTCGGCGTACCGGCCGTCCAGCTGCTCGGCCTGCTGGTGCTGGCCACGGCGGGCGCCGCCCATCCGCGCCTGCTGCCGATGATCTACATCCCGCTGATCGTGCTGGCCGCACTCGGCGCCGCGTTCAACATGGACAACCTGACCGGCATGCGCAACGACAAGCGGGCGATGCGCGACATCTGCAAGGAGCCGCACACCTGGATCATCTCGGGTCTGTACATCGGCACCTTCGGCTCGTTCATCGGCTTCAGCTTCGCCTTCGGCATGGTGCTCAAGATCCAGTTCAGTGAGCAGTTCGACACCCCGCTGAAGGCCGCCTACCTCACCTTCATCGGGCCGCTGCTCGGCTCGCTGATCCGCCCGGTGGGCGGCCTGCTCGCCGACCGGTTCGGCGGCGCGAAGGTGACGCTGTGGAACTTCGCCGGGATGACGGCGGGAGCGCTGGTGGTGCTGGTGGCCTCGCGCCAGGAGTCGCTGGGGCTGTTCATCGCGGGCTTCGTGGCGCTCTTCGTGCTCACCGGGATCGGCAACGGCTCGGTCTACAAGATGATCCCGGCCATCTTCCGCGCCAAGGCGAAGATCGCCGTCGGCGGCGGCATCGACGAGAACGAGGCCGAGGAGCGCTCCCGCCGCGGGGCCTCGGCGCTGATCGGGATCGCCGGATGCGTCGGAGCCTTCGGCGGCGTCCTGGTCAACATCGCCTTCCGGCAGTCCTTCCTCAGCACCGGGAACGCCGACACCGCGTACCTGGTCTTCTGCCTCTCCTACGTCCTGTGCTTCGTGGTGACCTGGGCGGTCTATCTGCGGCCCTCGCCGAAGCGCCTGACCGGGGTGTAGCCCCCGGCTCAGGACAGCGCGTCGACGAGCCGGGCCAGGGCCGCCGCCAGCGGCCCGAGGCCCGGCCCCGCGCGTCCACCGGGCTCGGCCATATACCGGTCGCGCCGAATCTCGATCATCAGCGCACCCACCCGCGGGTCACGCCCGTAGTGCCGCAGCGGGACATACGTCCCCGCGAACGGGCTGTTCACCGCCGTGCCCCCGCATGCCGCGAACGCCCGCTCCGCGTGCCCGAGCAGCTCGTCGGACGTGTGGAAGGCGTCCGTGCCCAGGCACACCGGCGGCCGCGCCCCGGCTCCGTGCAGCTCGTAGGGCAGCGCCCGGCTGGGATACGAGTGCACGTCGACGAGCACGGCCCGCCCGGTGGCCGCCAGACGGGCGTCGACCGCGTCGGCGACCGCCCGCGCGTACGGCTCGAAATAGGCCTCGATCAGCGGCTCGGGGTCGGCGTCCGGCGGGCGCAGCCGGGTACCCCGCGAGGTGTGCGTGTACACCGCGCCCATCCCGACCGCCCGCATCTCCTCCCGCTCGTCGGGAAACCGCTCCGGGTCGACGACCAGCCGGGACAGCCGGTTCACGAACCGCCACGGGGTGACGGACGCCGCCGCCGCGGCCCGCTCCGCGAGGGTGTCGGTATGCGCGTCGGTGAGCTGGTCCAGCTCGTCCTCCAACGCCGCGTCATCCAGCGCGATACCGCGCCGGACCGCCTCGGGGACGGCCCGCGCGGCATGCGGCACATGCAGCAGTACGGGGGAGTCCGGCGCGCCGGGCAGCAGCTGGAAGGGCGTACGGGTCATGAGGGCACCCTACGGACCCGCTCACCCCGCACCGCATCGCCTCACCCCGCATCGCCTCACTCTGGATCGCGTCACCCCAGGTCGAACAGGTTGCGCAGGCCGAGACGGTAGCGCGTACGGTCGTGACGCTTGAGGGACTCCAGCTCCGGCGGCCGGAACAACGGGATGACCTCGCACCGGGGCGCGCGCGAACCCACCTCGTCCAGCAGGGCGTTGACCGCCTCGCGGGCCGACGCGTTGGCGCCCTCCATCGTCGCCAGGTCGATGTCCACGGCCACATAGTCCCCGGACAGGAACAGGTTGGGGATCGCGGTCCGGGCCGTCGGGCGATGGTGGAAGGTGCCGACCGGGTGGATCAGCAGCTCGTCCTCGTTGGTCGGGTCCGGGGTGCCGATGCCGTCCACGCCGGGGTCGAGGAACCACGAGTGCAGCAGGCCGTCCCGGAGCACGTTCCGGCCGGTGTCGTTCAGCGCGGCCTTGAGCTGCGCCCACACCTCGCGGGCGACCTCGTCGCGGGTGCACTGCTTGGCCGTCTTGCCGTACAGCATGCCGGGCTTGTCCCACTCGGAGATGTCCACCGACAGACAGTCCCGCACCGTGCCGTCGCCGTAGTCGGCGGGAAAGTCGCGGTCCGGCCAGTGCGTCGCCTGCGCGATCGCGGTCAGCGACCAGGGCGAGTCGACGCAGTTGAGATGCCCGTGCAGGATCGGCGTGCGCTCGGTGAGATAGAACTGGATGCCCGTCATCCAGTCCGTCTCCAGCTTGTCGCAGCGCGCCAACTGCGGGTCCGCCGCTCTGAGTTCGGCACCCCAGGTGGGCCGGGCGTGCTCCACGGGCATGGCCTGGACGTAGTGGTCGGCGGTGACGGACCGGCGTACGCCGTCGGGGTCGTCGACCGCGACCGAGGTGATCCGCCCCGCGCCGAACCGCAGTTCGCGCACGCTCCAGCCGATCTTGAACTCCACGCCCAGGGACCTCAGATGGGCCGCCCAGGGGTCGATCCAGGCCTCGTTCGTGGGCGCGTTCAGAATCCGGTCCGGCGGTCCGTCCGCGCCCCGGCCCAGCGCGTTGAACACGAAGGCCTCGCCGAGCGTGCCGACCGTACGAGTGCTGGCCTCCTCGGCCTTGGTCGCGACGATGTTCCGGGTCACCCCGACGGCCAGCAGCCGCTGGTACGTCTCGGACATCCGCCCGGCCCGCACGAAGTCCCACCAGGGAGTGGCCTCCCACTGCCGGTCGCGTCGCTCGTCGCAGCTGGTGAGGAAGACCACCGCGCGGTTCACGAAGTACGCCGCCTCGTGCGCGGGCAGCCCCTTCGCGGCGTCCAGCAGACCGCGCAGGGCGCGCCGGATCTCGTCGAGGCTCAGCTCGGCGGGCCGGTGGCCCGGCCACGGGAGGGGGATGCGCAGATCCTCGTACCCGGTGCGCGCCATCATCATCTCCCTGGGCGCGACGAGGTTGTCCCACACGCCGTTGGCGTTGCCGGGGAACGGCGTACGGCGCATCGTGTCGGGGAGGTTGTGGTAGATCCCCGGAATGAACCGGAAGCCGTGCTCGGCGGGCAGCGGTCGGCGAGCACCCTTGGCGCTGTCCGGCACGTCCATCGAGCGGGCCTTGCCGCCGAGCGCGCGGCGCTCGTAGACGGTCACGGCGAAGCCGCGTTCGGCCAGTTCGTGTGCGGCGGTCAGCCCGGCCACGCCGCCGCCCAGCACGGCCACGGAGTGCCGCTCCTCGGCGCGGGACGCCGCCGCGGTGTGCGGCAGGCCGAGCGCGGCCGCCCCGCCCGCCGCGGCCGTGCCCGCCACGAATGCGCGTCGTGTACTGCCCGTACGCCCCATGCCCACCCCTTACCGACGGTAACTGTATGTCGGCGCAGGAGCATAGGGGCCCCACCGGTCACCCGGAAGGACACCCGCACCAATGGCGCGAAACCGCCGTCGACTCCTTTCCTACGCGTCCCCACCGCTCAGGACCTCGCCGAGGTCATAGCCGACCGGCTCGTCCAGCTGCGCGTACGTACAGCTGGCCGGATCCCGGTCGGGCCGCCAGCGGCGGAACTGGGCGGTGTGCCGAAACCGCGCCCCGTTCTCCAGGTGGTCGTACGCCACCTCCGCGACCAGCGCCGGCCGCAGCGGCACCCAGGACGGATCCTTCTTCCCCGACCATCTGCTCGGGGCCCCCGGCAGCCGCGCCGACTCGTGGGCCGACTCCTCGCCCCAGGCCGCCCACGGATGCCCGTCGGCCGACTCCATCCGCAGCGGCTCCAGCTCCTCGACCAGCTCCGCCCGGCGCCTCATCGCGAACGCCGCGCAGACCCCGACATGCTGGAGCATCCCCTCGGCGTCGTACAGGCCTAGCAGCAGCGAGCCCACGACGGGGCCGCTCTTGTGGAAGCGGTAGCCCGCGACCACCACATCCGCCGTCCGCTCGTGCTTGATCTTGAACATCAGGCGCTCACCCGGCCGGTAGCGCAGATCGAGCGGTTTGGCCATGACCCCGTCCAGGCCCGCGCCCTCGAAGGCCGTGAACCACTCCAGGGCGAGCTCGGGATCGGTCGTCGCGGGGGCCACATGCACCGGGGCCGACGTCCGGGACAGGGCCTTGACCAGCAGAGCCCTGCGGTCGGTGAGCGGGACGTCGAGCAGGGCCTGGTCGCTGAGCGCGAGCAGGTCGAAGGCCACGAACGAGGCCGGGGTCCGCTCGGAGAGCAGCTTCACCCGCGACGCGGCGGGGTGGACGCGCTCGGTGAGCGCGTCGAAGTCCAGCCGCCCGCCGCGGGCGATCACCAGCTCCCCGTCCAGGACGCACCGCGGAGGCAGCCGCGCCCGCAGTGCCTCGACCAGCTCGGGAAAGTACCGGGTCAGCGGCTTGCCGGTGCGGCTGCCCAGCTCGACCTCGGCGCCGTCCCGGAACACGATCGCCCGGAAGCCGTCCCACTTGGCCTCGTAGTGCATACCGGGCGGGATCTTCGCCACGGACTTGGCGAGCATCGGCTTGACGGGCGGCATCACCGGGAGATCCATGAGCCGATTCTGTGCCGGAAAGCCAGGGGTCGCCCGATATGCGCCCTCTCGGGTGCGGACCTAACGTGGCTCGCATGGGTGGCGCAGCCGTGGAGCTCGAGGCCGGGGGCCGTACCGTCCGGCTGTCGAGCCCGGACAAGGTCTTCTTCCCGGAGCGCGGGTTCACCAAGCTGGACCTGGCGCAGTACTACCTGGCCGTCGGCGACGGCATCCTGCGCGCCCTGCGCGACCGTCCCACCACCCTGGAGCGCTACCCGGACGGCGTCGCGGGCGAGTCCTTCTACCAGAAACGCGCCCCCAAGAACCTCCCCGACTGGATCCCCACCGGCACGATCTCCTTCCCCAGCGGCCGCACCGCCGACGAGATCTGCCCCACCGAGGTCGCCGCCGTCGTCTGGGCCGCGCAGTTCGGCACGCTGACCTTCCACCCCTGGCCGGTACGGCGCACCGCCCCCGACCACCCCGACGAGCTCCGGATCGACCTGGACCCGCAGCCCGGCACCGACTTCGCCGACGCCGTCCGCGCCGCCCGCGAACTCCGCGCGGTCCTCGACGAGTTCGGCGGTCTGCGGGGCTGGCCCAAGACCTCCGGCGGCCGCGGCCTGCACGTCTTCGTGCCGATCGAGCCGCGCTGGACCTTCGTCGCGGTGCGCCGGGCCGCGATCGCCTGCGGCCGTGAACTGGAGCGCCGGATGCCGGACGCGGTGACCACCGCCTGGTGGAAGGAGGAGCGCGGCGCGCGCATCCTGGTCGACTACAACCAGACCGCGCGCGACCGCACCATGGCCTCCGCCTACTCCGTGCGCGCACACCCCCGCGCCCCGGTCTCCGCGCCGCTGCGCTGGGACGAGATCGACTCCGTCGAGCCCGAGGACTTCGACCTGGCGACCATGCCCGCCCGGTACGCCGCGCTCGGCGACGTACACGCCGACCTGGACCGGCACGCGTACGGACTTCAGGCGCTGCTCGAACTGTCCGAGCGGGACGAGCGCGACCGCGGGCTCGGCGATCTGCCGTACCCGCCCGAGTACCCGAAGATGCCGGGCGAGCCCAAGCGCGTCCAGCCGAGCCGCGCGAAGCACGAGACATGACGACCGCGACGGGATCCCACGAAGGAGCGACCATGCTCACCACCCGTTTTGTCACCGGCTCCGTCAACTGGATCGATGTCGGGACCCCCGACATCGAGGGAGCGAACACCTTCTACGGCGAACTCTTCGGCTGGCGCTTCCAACCGGGCAGCCCCGAATTCGGCGGCTACGGCACCTACGCCCTGGACGGCCAGGCGGCCGCCGGCGGCATGCCGCTGACCGGCGACATGGGGGCGCCCGGCTGGGGCGTGTACTTCCAGAGCCCGGACGCCGACGCCACGGCCGAGGCCGTGCGGCAGGCGGGCGGCACGGTCATCGCCCCGCCGATGGACGTCGCCGACCTCGGACGGATGACGGTCTGCGCGGACCCCGCGGGCGCGGGCTTCGGGATCTGGCAGCCCGGCACTGTGAAGGGCCTGGACGCGGTGAACGTGCCCGGCGCCCTGCACTGGGTCGAGCTGTACACCGCGGACGTCGCCGCGGCCACCGCCTTCTACGGCGCCGTACTGGGCCTGCGGACCTTCGAGGTCACCTTCCCCGGCGGCTCCTACACCACGCTGCACCCAGCGGAGACCACCGAGGACGACATGTTCGGCGGGGTGCTCGCCAAAGATTCCGACCCGGTCGAAGCGGCGGGTGACTCCTACTGGCTGCCCTACTTCGCCGTGGCGGACTGCGACGCGACCGTCGCCACGGCCGAGCGGCTCGGCGGCACGGTACGGATGCCGCCGACGGACTACCCGGACGTGGGCCGCGTCGCCAAGCTGGCCGACCCGCAGGGCCTGCGGGTCGCGGTGCTCAAGCCCGTGGCACAGGACGCCTGAGCCCCTGTACGCCGCTCGCCCCCGGTGCGCCGGCAGAGGCCCTGCCCCGGCGCGCCGCGCCGGGGGCGAGGTGGGCGTTCAGCGTTCGTTGATCGCTTGTTTCGCGCCGGTCGGCAGCATGACCGGCATGATCAGCGATACTGACGTCGTCCGTGTCCCGGCCTGGCAGGCGGAGGCGCTCTGCGCCCAGACCGGGCCCGAGTTCTTCTTCCCCGAGCCCGGCGGCTCGGTCAGCGAGGCCAAGCGCCTCTGCATGGCCTGCGAAGGGCGCGCCGCCTGTCTGGAGTACGCCCTCGTCCACGACGAGCGCTTCGGCGTCTGGGGCGGCCTCTCGGAGAAGGAACGCCAGCGGCTGCGCCGCGACCGGCACCGGGACTGAGACTGAGCCGCCCGGTGCCCGGTCGCGGGCAGGTCAGCGCGCGGCGGCGCGGGCCGCGAGGCGGGCCTTGCGGGCCGCGAGCTTCTCGTCGAACTTCGCCGCCTCCGCGTCCAGACCGCCCATGTACAGGCCGAGCTCCTCCTGCGCCTGGAGGCCCTCAGGGCCGAGCCCGGTGATCTCCAGGACCTTCAGGAAGCGCAGCACCGGCTGCAGCACGTCGTCGTGGTGGATGCGCAGGTTGTAGATCTCGCCGATCGCCATCTGCGCGGCGGCCCGCTCGAATCCGGGCATGCCGTGCCCCGGCATCCGGAACTCGACCACGACGTCCCGCACCGCCCGCATGGTCAGGTCGGGGGCGATCTCGAAGGCCGCGCGGAGCAGGTTGCGGTAGAAGACCATATGCAGGTTCTCGTCAGTGGCTATACGCGCCAGCATCCGGTCGCAGACCGGGTCGCCCGACTGGTGTCCCGTGTTCCGGTGCGAGATCCGGGTCGCCAGCTCCTGGAAGGCGACATACGCCACCGAGTGCAGCATCGAGTGCCGGTTGTCGGACTCGAAGCCCTCGCTCATGTGCGCCATCCGGAACCGCTCCAGCTGGTCCGGGTCGACCGCGCGCGAGGCGAGCAGATAGTCCCGCATCACGATGCCGTGCCGCCCCTCCTCGGCCGTCCAGCGGTGCACCCAGGTGCCCCAGGCGCCGTCGCGGCCGAACAGCGTGGCGATCTCGTGGTGGTAGCTGGGGAGGTTGTCCTCGGTCAGCAGATTGACCACCAGGGCCGTCTTGCCGATGTCGGTGACCTTGGACTGCTCCGGGGCCCAGGCCTCGCCGTCCTCGAAGAAGCCCGGAAAGTTCCGGGCGTCCGACCACGGCACGTACTCGTGCGGCATCCAGTCCTTGGCCACCTTGAGGTGGCGGTTGAGCTCCTGCTCCACCACCTCCTCCAGCGCGTACAGCAGCCGGGCGTCGGTCCAGGTGTCCGGGCTGCCGAGGTGGGGGGAGGCGATCGTCACGAGTGCTCCTGCGGGGACGGGAGAGTGCTACCTACGGATTCGTAGGTTACGAAACCGTAGGTTAAGCGCCCTGTAAAGGAGATCCCCCGCGAGGGGGGCCGGAAGACCGTTTCCTCCCGCTTTGCCCCGCCTCTTGGTAGCGCTACGTGTGCAGATCGCGCGGCCGGGCCGAGAGGCAGGTCACACCGCAGCCCTGCCCCCCCCCGCACCCGCCGCTCTCCTCGGAGTCAGCCGGTCGTCAGCGCCTCGCGCACCCCCTCCGCCGTGGTGTCCCGGAGTTCACCGTCGAGCAGCAGCCAGCGGGTGACGCCGATCGACTCCAGGAACGGCAGGTCGTGGCTGGCCACGATCAGCGCCCCCTCGTACGACTCCAGGGCCGAGGTCAGCTGCTTGACGCTGGCCATGTCCAGGTTGTTGGTCGGCTCGTCCAGCATCAGCAGCTGCGGCGCGGGCTCCGCGAGCAGCAGCGCCGCCAGCGCGGCCCGGAACCGCTCGCCGCCCGACAGGGTCGCGGCGGGCTGGTCGGCCCGTGCCCCCTTGAACAGGAAGCGGGCCAGCCGCGCCCGGACGCGGTTGTTCGTGGCGTCGGGCGCGTGCCGCGCCACGTTCTCGGCGACGGTCAGCTCCCCGTCCAGGACGTCGAGCCGTTGAGGCAGAAAGCGCAGCGGCACATGCGTCTGAGCCTCTCCTTCCTCCGGCCGGAGTTCCCCGGCGATCGTGCGCAGCAGCGTGGTCTTGCCCGCGCCGTTGCGGCCTACCAGCGCGATCCGCTCCGGGCCGCGCAGCTCGACGTCCCGCCACACCCGGTCCCCGTGGGCGGGGCGCAGGCCGTGCAGGGTGAGCACGGAGCGGCCCGGCGGCACCGCCGTGTACGGCAGGTCGACGCGGATCTCGTCGTCGTCCCGCACGGCGTCGACCGCGTCGTCGAGCCGCTCCCTGGCCTCGGTGAGCTTCTCCTCGTGCAGGATGCGGTGCTTGCCCGCCGACACCTGGGCGGTGCGCCCCCGCATCCTCATCACCGCGCGCGGCTCGCGCTTGGTGTCGTACATCTTCTGCGCGTAGCGCGCCCGCCGGGCCAACTTCACGTGTGCGTCCGTCAGTTCGCGCTTCTGGCGTTTGAGATCGGCCTCGGCGACCCGGACCATGCGCTCCGCGGCCTCCTGCTCGACGGCCAGCGCCTCCTCGTACGCGGAGAAGTTGCCCCCGTACCAGGTGATGCCGCCCTCGCGCAGATCGGCGATCTGGTCGACCAGGTCCAGGAGTTCCCGGTCATGGCTGATCACGACCAGCACGCCGGACCAGGCGTCGACCGCGCGGTACAGCCGCTGCCTGGCGTGCAGGTCCAGGTTGTTGGTCGGCTCGTCGAGCAGCAGGACGTCGGGGCGGCGCAGCAGCAGCGCGGCCAGCCTGAGCAGCACGGACTCGCCGCCCGACACCTCGCCGACGGTGCGGTCGAGTCCGATGTGGCCGAGCCCCAGCTGGTCGAGGGCGGCCAGGGCGCGTTCCTCGACATCCCAGTCGTCGCCGACGGCGCTGAAGTTCTCCTCGCTGGCGTCGCCCGCCTCGATGGCGTGCAGCGCGGCCCGGCTCGCGGCGATGCCGAGCGCCTCGTCGACCCGCAGCTCCGTGTCGAGCGTGACGTTCTGCGGCAGATAGCCGACCTCGCCCGCGAGGCGCACCTTCCCGTCGGACGGGTCCAGTTCACCGGCGATCAGCTTCAACAGGGTGGACTTCCCTGAGCCGTTGACGCCGATCAGCCCGGTTCTGCCCGGCCCGAAGGCGACTTGCAGGCCGTCGAAGACCTCGGTGCCGTCCGGCCAGGAGAAGTCGAGCGAGGTGCAGGTGATGAAAGGGGAGTGGGTAGACATAAGGGCCTCCGGCGCGCACTGGTGATGATCAGGGGGCAACGCGGTGCGAGACACCGTGGCGCGGCGCGGGACGGCAGCGGCGAGAGTAAAGGAGGAGCGATACGGAAACAGAAAAAGGCCCGTTCCGCCTCGGACGGCTCGACAGCTGAGGTCACACACGACGCGCAAGGAACGCAGGTTCGACGCAGGGTCACTTCACTGCGATGCGCGGTGTCTCAAGACCTCAGACGAGCAACGTCCTACTCCTATCGGCGGCAACAGGTACTCCGTCACCTTAAGGCGACGGCCTTCACCAGGGCAACGGCTTTTTCCGGCCAGACGGCGGAAGAACTCAGCGGGCCTCAGCGGGCTCCAGCGGTTCTCAGCAGGCGTCGCGCATGAGTTCCGCGAGGTCCGCGTCCAGGTCCAGGAGGAGGTGCTCGTGCCCCAGCGGCACCAGCACCTCGGTGCTGTCCAGGAAGCAGCGCAGATCCGCCGTGAGCACATGGACCACGGCGGTGCCCTCGGGTGCGTGGAACTCCAGCACCGTCCGGTCGAAGCCGTACGGCCGCACCCGGACGTCACCGCGGCCCGCGGGATCCTCCATGCCGAGGGCGAGCAGCTCGCGGCCGAACACCCAGGACACCTCGACCCCCTCCAGGGTCGCCGGGGCGGGGAACGTCATCCGCACGGCGAACGCGTCACGGGAGTCGTAGCGCAGGGTCGCGGGAATGGTCGGCATCCTCGGTGCGGCGGCGACAAGGCGGGCCTCGACGGCTTGCTCGATGACGGTGGTCACGCCTGCTCCCTTACGACAGCTGGTTCGTACGGCTATCTGGTTAGACGGCGGAAGGAGGCATTCCGTGCACGCCGGAAGAGGTGACCTGTGTCACCAGAGCGGATCCAGGCACCCTGGACGCCGCCGGACCCGTCGGCTAGCTTCGCCGCCCATGAGGGGACTGGGAAACACGAGACGTACGCGACGCAGGACGGCCGCCGGGGCGTGCGGGGCGGCACTCGCGGCCACACTGACCGCCTCGGCGCTGACCGCGCCCGCGCGGGCGGCGTCCGCGCCGACCACGGCCGCCCAGGCCGTACGGGTGGAGTCCGGCGCCGCGCAGGCCGCCGAGGCGCGCGCCGGATGGCGCGGCTGGGAGCTCACCCGCACCGGCACCGACGCCCGGTTCCGCGGCCTCGCCGCCGTCAGCCGCCGCACCGCCTGGGCGGCGGGCTCGGGCGGCACCGTGCTGCGCACCACCGACGGCGGCCGCCACTGGCGGGACGTATCGCCCGCGGGCGCCGCGGACGAGGCGCTCGCGTTCCGCGACGTCGAGGCCTTCGACCGCCGTCGCGCCGTGGTGCTGGCGATCGGTCCGGGCGAGGCGTCCCGGATCCTGCGCACCGAAGACGGCGGCGCGACCTGGACCGAGACCTTCCGCAACACCGAGCCGCGGGCGTTCTGCAACTGCGTCACCTTCTTCGACCGCCGCCACGGGCTGGCCGCGAGCGACCCGGTGGACGGCAGGTTCCGCATTCTGTCCACATCCGACGGCGGCCGCTCCTGGTCGGTGCTGCCCGACGACGGCATGCCCCCGGCCCTGGCGGGCGAGGCAGGGTTCGCGGCGAGCGGCCAGTGCCTGGTCAGCTCGGGCCCCAAGGACGTCTGGCTGACCACCGGCGGCGGCTCACACGCGCGCGTGCTGCACTCCGCCGACCGCGGCCGGACCTGGACGGCGACGGACACCCCGATCCCAGCCGGGGAACCCGCGCGCGGTGTGTTCGCGGTGGCCTTCCAGGGCCGCCAGCGCGGCATCGCGGTCGGCGGCGACTACCGCACCGGCCAGGCGTCCCCCCGGGCCGCGGCCCGCAGCGCCGACGGCGGCCGCACCTGGCGGCCGTCCTCCGCGCCGCCGCCCGCCTACCGCTCGGGCGTCACCTGGCTGCCGCACAGCAGGACGGCCGCGCTGGCCGTCGGACCCACCGGCACCGACCTGACCACCGACGGCGGCCGCACCTGGCGGACGGTCGACACCGGCTCGTACGACACCGTCGACTGCACCCGCGACCGGACCTGCTGGGCGGCGGGCGAGCAGGGCCGCATCGCCCGCCTGGGGAGCTGACCGCCGTGCGGGTGCGCGGAGTTCACCCGCCGCGCACTCCCGGACACGCCGCCGCGTTGGCATAATCGCCCGCGCACGCCGCACGGGTCACGGCAGCGACGAGTGACGAGTCAGGAAGCAGGGGGCCAGGGGAAGATGGCGGCGACAGGATTCTCGATCGAGCTGGACGGCAGCGGCGGAGCGCACGCCGGACGCTGGCCCGACGGCAGCCGCCTGATGGTGCTGCCCGACGGCGAGCACCGCGCGGAGCGGGCGGCGGCGCACATCGAACTGGTGGAGCCGGGCAATGTGGTGGCCCCCGCCGCGCCGCCCGCCCGCGCCGAGCGCCCCGGCACGGGAGCCGCCGCCACCCGCCCGGCCGCCCCGTCGGCGTCGGTGACGGTGGCGGAGGTGGAGGCCCGGATGCGGACCGTCGCCCGTACCGGCGAGATGCACCCGCTGTTCGTGCTGCGCGACCCCGACCAGCGGACCCTCTGCTCGGTGCGGCCCGAGCCGCTCCCCAAGGGCGAACCCGGCTGGTTCACCGTCCTGGACGAGGGCGGCGGGGAACTGGCCCGCATCCACCGAGGCCGCCCGAGCCGGCTGCGGCGCTTCCGCTGGCGGATCGAGTTCGCCGACGGCCGGGCCCCGCTCGTCGGCTACAAGGGCGGCTGGGCGGACTGGCTCGGGTTCGCGCTGCTGCTGCCGCTGTGGGGCCTGTTCTTCGTGGTCTCGGTGCTGATCGCGCTGGTCACGCTCAGCGAGGGCGTCGGGCTCCAGGTGTGGAGCTGCCCCAAGCACATCGCCTGGCGCGCGCGTGACGGGCGGCCGTTCCCGCGGGCCGCCCTGGAGTTCCGGCATATGAGCGCGGGCTACCGCTGGCACGACGACCGGCTGGACCGCCGCATCGCCTACGCGCAGGCGGCGATCCACCAGTTCGCCCAGCTCAGGACCTGAACCCCAGGCCTGAGGCCAGGAGAGAGCCCAGGAGAGAGCCCAGGAGAGAGCTAGGGCCGAGGCCGCTGACGGTACGCGGTGAGCTCCGGCGCGGTCTTCGTCGCGATGAACTCCGTGATCCGGTACGCGCACACCCCGGCGACCGTGAACGGGTCCGCGGCGGCGATCTCCTCGATCCACGCGCGGTCCTCGCCCGCCGCGAGGATCACCCCGCCGTCCCGCGGGTCCTTACGGCCCGAAGCGAGGAACACTCCCGCCGTGTACTGCTCGTCGAGCCAGGCGATGTGCGCCTCCATGTGCTTCTCGACGTCGGCCAGCTCGGCGGTGTAGGTCAGCTCAAGTACGAACATGGAGGTGAGGCTACCGTTCCTGCGTGAGTCGGCCGGTGTTGGCCGAGTCGCATAAATCCGGACGGGTGGTCCGGTGACCTCGCGAACGGTCTTCGAGGTCGGGGAACAGCGTGAGCTGGTCACCTCGGCTCCAGCAGGTCTTGCCGCCTCCGTTTGGCGTGCCTGTGGTCCTGGGCGGGCTCACGGTCCCACGCGCCCTCGGGATGGACACGGTCTGGCCGGTAGCTCTCCGCTGCCCGATCCTCTGGGCGAGTGCGGTCACACCTGGCCGACGCCGAATCGTATGTCCGAGGGCGCGTCGTCCGATCGCCACTATCGTCTCGCGGCCGGTTGCGAGGGCGTCGTCGAAGCCCAGGTTCTCCACCGCGATCCCCGCACAGTGGTGCTCTTTCGCGATGTGGATCAGGTCGGTGACGGCCTGGCGCAACCGGCCGTCTCGGGTGGCGGCCGGTCCGTGAGGTCGATGCCGAGCAGGCGCTCACCGAGCGCCTGAATCTCCTGTGGGCCTGGGAGGACAGCGGTCTCGGACGCCCAGGAGGCGTCCAGGTACCAGCGGCCCCGGTCCGGATCGAAGGTGATGTCGTAGCGCACGGCCCGGTTGGCGCTGGCGCGGTCCAGCCACGCCTCCCGGCGGTGGTGGAACTGCACGGTGCAGGCGAGCGTGTACCGGCCGCGTGGGGCGTTGGCCAGGTGCCGCAGCGGTTCGGGCAGCACGATCGACACCGCGCCGCTGTCCGGGTCGACGGTGATGGTGTAGTTGCCGTACGGGGCTCCGGACTCTCCGTCGGCGGTCAGGAACAGCCGCCTGGCGTCCCACCGCCGACGCCACTGCTCCTCGGTGAACGGCGCTGCTTCTGGAAGCGTTCGTCCTGGTCGGCGTAGCCGCGTACCCTTCCCTGACGCCCCCGGCACGGGGCGGCCAGACGGCGCTTGATGGTGCGGATGGCCCGGCGCAGACTGGCGCGCTCGTCGTAGAGGCAGCGCACAGAGAGCTGGTACTGGTCCTCGCTCGCTCTGGTCAGGGCCCCGGCCCAGCGGGACGAGGACACAGCGGCGAGCGTCTTCTTCCGCTCAGCCCGCCGGTTCTCCTTGACCTTGACCTTTCCGATACGGACGCGGCAGTGACGCGCAACCGGTCACGGATACGCGCCCCTTTCGGGGCGGCCACGGTGAACGGAGCAGCCAGCAACCGCAGTTCCCGCTTCTCCTTACGCTTACGCGCCACAGACCAGCCCCCTCCCCAGTCACCGCGAACCCGGATGCCACCACCGATCATGCGTTCCCGACGCCCGCATGACCTCGGGAACCGTCCCCGTTCACCCATACGAGGGGCAGGGCGACCAGCCATGACCAACCGTCGCGACGCTGCGACGCAGGGGTCCGTCGCAAATCCGTTACATGCCGCTCCCAGGAATTTCTCATCCGTGTGCGGCACATTGGAGGCATGCCTTTCCTCGTTCCTGTATGCCCCAACTGCGGTCGGGTGCGCTGTATATGCCCCACCAGGACGGCCGTCACGGCCGTGGCGGCCACCCGGACCGGCTGTCCGGCACACTTATACGCCCCGACCGGCCAAGCACCCGCGCACCGTGTCCGGAAACCGGCGGCGAGCACGCCGTAGCCCTTGCAAGACCGCGGTCACCCGGCGGCCAGTGGGTCGCTGAGCGGTCGGCGGACTTCCCCGGCGGAGTGTTGTACGCGGACATGAGTCCGGGCGGCGACCTCGTCCCGAGCGACACGGTGAGCGTCCTGGAGACCTTCATCGGCCTGCCGGACGTCCCCCGTGACGAACTTGACCCGGACGTACCGGCGTTGGGCGGCCACGCGAAAGCACGCCCGAACCACGGGCCACGTACCCTCGACCCATCATGCCCCTCGCACACACGCCCGCCGAACCGCCCACGCCCGAACCGCCCGCCTCCGAAGCCGAGGCCCGAGCGATCCAGGACGCGCTGCGCGCCCGCGTCAGCCTGGACGAGCCGGGCCCGCCGCCGAGTACCGGACATGTCACCGGAGTCGACGTCGCCTACGACGACGAACGCGACCTGGTCGCCGCGGCCGCCGTCGTCCTGGACGCGGCGACCCTCGAGGTCGTCGAGGAGGCCACCGCCACCGGGCGGGTCGCCTTCCCGTACGTCCCCGGCCTGCTCGCCTTCCGGGAGATTCCCACGGTGCTGGACGCCCTCGCGTCCCTGGGGGCGGATCCGGGACTCGTCGTCTGCGACGGCTACGGCCGTGCGCACCCGCGCCGCTTCGGCCTGGCCGCGCACCTCGGCGTACTCACCGGACGGCCGACGATCGGCGTCGCGAAGAACCCGTTCACCTTCGGGTACGAGGAGCCGGACGCCCCGCGCGGCTCCACGTCCCCGCTGCTCGACGGCGTCGAGGAGGTGGGCCGCGCGGTGCGCACCCAGCACGGCGTGAAGCCGGTCTTCGTGTCGGTCGGCCACCGGGTGACCCTGGACCGGGCCGTGGCCCACACCCTCGGGCTCACGCCCCGCTACCGCCTTCCGGAGACCACCCGCCGCGCGGACGCCCTGTGCCGCCGCGCCCTGCGCGACGCGGCCGACGCTCTCAGCGCGCCGCCACCCGGAATCAGCGCGCCGCCGCCACCCGGAACGTGATCCCCGCCGCCCGCAGCCGTGCGATGAGCGCGTCGCCCATCGCCACCGCGGGGGTGACCTGGCCCGCCGTGTCGGGCAGGTCGTCGAAGGCCAGGCTGAGGGCCGACTCGGCGAGGATCTTCGCCGTCTCGCCGTAGCCGGGGTCACCGCCGCTGACCTCGGTGTACACCCGCCGCCCGCCGCCGTCCCCGACGAACCGCACCGAGAACCAGGACTTCGCCCGCCGACGCTCGTCGGGCCCGTCTCCCGGCTTGACCCGGTCGCCCAGCCACCGTCTGGCGGGCGGCAGTTGGGCCGCTGCGAACAGCGCGCCCACGGCCGCCGCGCCGCCCACGGCGACCGGCAGCGACTTGACCGCCGCGTACTCCCGGTAGCGGAAGTCGGGCCCGTACCGCTCCAGGGCGCGGGCCGAGCGCTGGACGACCTGCGCGTCGAGGGTCGGCAGCGGCAGCGCCCAGGCGTCGACCTCCTTCGCGTACCGCGGCGCGCCCACCGGGGCGTAGGCCTTGCGCCCCGCCGGGCGCGGCTCGTGCCGCCGTCGCTCCCGCCGCGCGGCCAGGGTCTCCCGGCCGCGCGAGAACGCGGTGAGCGCGGAGGCGAACGTTCCGCCCGAGAACGCCCCACGGGCCCGGACGAACCCGTCCACCCGCAGCGGCACCCCCTCGGGCAGCTGCCGCACGGTGAAGTACGCGCCCAGATCGTAGGGAACCGAGTCGAACCCGCACGCGTGCACCAGCCGGGCCCCGGTCTCCCGCGCACGCGTGTCGTGCCGCACGTACATCAGGTCGACGAACTCGGGCTCGCCGGTCAGGTCCAGGTAGTCCGTGCCGCTGGCGGCGCAGGCCGCGACCAGTTCCCGCCCGTAGGTGATGTACGGGCCGACCGTGGTGGCCAGCACCCGCGTCCGCCCGGCCAGCTCCCTCAGCGCGGCCGGGTCGTCGGCGTCCGCGCGCAGCACGGGAAGGTCCGCGCAGGCCTTGTCGATCCCGGCCAGCCGCTCCCGTACCCGCCGCAGCTTCCGCTCGCTCCGCCCGGCGATCGCCCAGCGCAGCCCGTCGGGCGCGTGCTCGGCGAGATACTCGGCGGTGAGCGCGCCGACGAACCCGGTGGCCCCGAAGAGCACGATGTCGTACGGGCGATCCTGACTGCTCATGACATCCCTCTGTCCTGTCTCAGTCCTGCCGTAGTCCTGCCGTGGTCACGGTAGGAACCCGAGACTAGCGAGTGATTTCCAAGCGCTTGCTCGCCAGGTCTTGTGCGGAGTGGAACGTGTTCTTAACATCGTCGCTGTTACATCAGTTGTGTCACAGCTCTGGGGGCTTGATGACAGGGACAGGAAGCGGGCCGGGCACAAGACCGGACACAGGGTCGGGAACAGGGTCGGGAACGGGCCCGCTGGCCGGAATCCGGGTGGTGGAACTGGCGGGCATCGGTCCCGGCCCGTTCGCCGCCATGCTGCTCGCGGATCTCGGCGCCGACGTCGTCCGCGTGGACCGGCCCGGCGGCCCCGGCCTCGCCATCGACCCGGCGTACGACGTCACCAACCGCAACAAGCGCTCGGTGCTGGTCGACCTCAAGTCGGAGCACGGCCCCGCCCGCGTCCTCGACCTGGTCGAACGCGCCGACATCCTGATCGAGGGCTTCCGCCCCGGCGTCGCCGAGCGCCTCGGCGTGGGCCCCGAGCCGTGCCACGCCCGCAACCCGAGGCTGGTCTACGGGCGGATGACCGGCTGGGGCCAGGAAGGGCCGCTCGCCCAGCGGGCCGGGCACGACATCGGGTACATCGCGATCACCGGCGCCCTCGGCATGATCGGCAAACCGGACGAGCCCCCGGCCGTGCCCGCCAACCTCGTCGGCGACTACGCGGGCGGCTCGCTCTACCTCGTCGTCGGCGTGCTGGCCGCGCTCCAGCACGCCCGTACGGCGGGCGAGGGGCAGGTCGTGGACGCCGCGATCGTCGACGGCACGGCCCACCTGACGGCGATGATCCACGGCATGCTGGCGGCCGGTGGCTGGCAGGACCGGCGCGGCGCCAACCTGCTGGACGGCGGCTGCCCCTTCTACGGCAGCTATGAGACGTCCGACGGCGGCTGTATGGCCGTCGGCGCGCTGGAGCCGCGGTTCTACGACGCGTTCACCGCCATCCTGGGCATCGGGGACGTGGCGTCCGCCCGCCACGACGTCGCCCGCTGGGACGAACTGCGCGCGGCCGTCGCCGAGCGCTTCAAGACGAAGACCCGCGCCGAGTGGACCGCCCTCTTCGAGGGCTCGGACGCCTGTGTGGCGCCCGTGCTGTCCCTGGGCGAGGCCCCCGCCCACCCGCACCTGGCCGCCCGCGCCACCTTCACCGACCACGGCGGGATCACCCAGCCCGCCCCGGCCCCGCGCTTCTCGGCCACCCCCACCGCCGTCCGCACCCCTCCCGCGCGGCCCGGCGCCGACACCGAAGCGGTGGCCCGCGACTGGGACGTACCGCACCTCACGAAGGACACGAAGGACGCCCCATGACGTCACAGACCCCCAAGACCCCCTCGGGCATGCGGCGCGAGCTCTACACCGCCGACCACGAGGCGTTCCGCGAGACCGTGCGCACCTTCCTCGCCAAGGAGGTGCTGCCGCACTACGAGCAGTGGGAGAAGGACGGCGTCGTCTCCCGCGAGGCCTGGCGCGCGGCCGGACGCCAGGGCCTGCTCGGACTCGCCGTGCCCGAGGAGTACGGCGGCGGCGGGATGGACGACTTCCGCTACAGCGCGGTCCTGGCCGAGGAGTTCACCCGCGCGGGCGCGCCCGGACTCGCCGTCGGCCTGCACAACGACATCATCGGCCCGTACCTCACCACTCTCGGCACCGACGAGCAGAAGCGCCGCTGGCTGCCCGGCTTCTGCTCCGGCGAGACCATCACCGCCATCGCCATGACCGAGCCCGGCGCGGGCTCCGACCTCCAGGGCATCCGCACCACCGCCGACGACCGGGGCGACCACTGGCTGCTGAACGGCTCCAAGACCTTCATCTCCAACGGCATACTCGCCGACCTGGTGATCGTCGTCGCCAAGACCACCCCGGACGGCGGCGCCAAGGGCCTGTCGCTGCTCGTCGTCGAGCGCGGCATGGCGGGCTTCGAGCGCGGCCGCAACCTCGACAAGATCGGCCAGAAGGCCCAGGACACCGCCGAGCTGTTCTTCACCGACGTACGCGTCCCCAAGGAGAATCTGCTCGGCGAGCTGGACGGCGCCTTCATCCACCTCATGACCCACCTCGCCCAGGAGCGGATGGGCATCGCGGTCGCCGGGATCGCCGCCGCCGAACACCTCCTGGAGATCACCATGCGGTACGTCCAGGAGCGCGAGGCGTTCGGACGGCCGCTGGCCAAGCTCCAGCACATCCGGTTCGAGATCGCCGAGATGGCCACCGAGTGCGCCGTCACCCGCGCCTTCCTGGACCGCTGCATCGCCGACCACGCGCGGGGCGGACTCGACGCCGTGCACGCGTCGATGGCCAAGTGGTGGGCCACCGAACTGCAGAAGCGCGTCGCCGACCGCTGTCTGCAACTGCACGGCGGCTACGGCTATATGGCCGAGTACCCCGTCGCCAAGGCCTTCACCGACGGCCGGATCCAGACCATCTACGGCGGCACCACCGAGATCATGAAAGAGATCATCGGCCGCTCCCTGCTGCCGTGACCTCCGCCCGCCCCACACGCCTCCCGCATCCTCATCCCGCACCCTGAAAGGCTGCCGACCTTGAGCACCGAAGCGTATGTGTACGACGCGATCCGCACCCCGCGCGGCCGCGGCAAGGCCAACGGATCCCTGCACGGAACCAAGCCGATCGACCTGGTCGTCGGCCTGATCCAGGAGATCCGGGACCGCTTCCCCGACCTGGACCCGGCCGCCGTCGACGACATCGTGCTCGGCGTCGTCGGCCCGGTCGGCGACCAGGGCTCCGACATCGCGCGGATCGCCGCGATCGCCGCCGGACTGCCCGACACCGTCGCGGGCGTACAGGAGAACCGCTTCTGCGCCTCGGGCCTGGAAGCGGTCAACCTGGCCGCGATGAAGGTCCGTTCCGGCTGGGAGGACCTGGTGCTCGCGGGCGGCGTCGAGTCGATGTCGCGCGTCCCGATGGCCTCCGACGGCGGTGCCTGGTTCGCCGACCCGATGACCAACTACGAGACCGGCTTCGTGCCCCAGGGCATCGGCGCCGACCTGATCGCCACCATCGAGGGCTTCTCCCGCCGTGACGTCGACGAGTACGCGGCCCTGTCCCAGGAGCGCGCCGCGACGGCCTGGAAGGAAGGCCGCTTCGCCAAGTCCGTCGTCCCGGTCAAGGACCGCAGCGGCCTGGTCGTCCTCGACCACGACGAGCACATGCGCCCCGGCACCACCGCCGACTCGCTGGCCAAGCTGAAGCCGTCGTTCGCCGACATCGGCGAACTGGGCGGCTTCGACGCGGTCGCGCTGCAGAAATACCACTGGGTGGAGAAGATCGACCACGTCCACCACGCGGGCAACTCCTCCGGCATCGTGGACGGCGCGTCCCTGGTCGCCATCGGCACCAAGGCCGTCGGCGAGCGGTACGGCCTCACGCCGCGCGCCCGGATCGTGTCCGCCGCCGTCTCCGGCTCCGAGCCCACCATCATGCTCACCGGCCCCGCCCCCGCGACCCGCAAGGCACTCGCCAAGGCCGGGCTGACCATCGACGACATCGACCTGGTCGAGATCAACGAGGCGTTCGCGGGCGTCGTGCTGCGCTTCGCCAAGGACATGGGCCTGTCCCTGGACAAGGTCAACGTCAACGGCGGCGCCATCGCGCTCGGCCACCCGCTGGGCGCGACCGGCGCGATGATCCTCGGCGCCCTGGTCGACGAGCTGGAGCGGCAGGACAAGCGCTACGGCCTGGCCACGCTCTGCGTCGGCGGCGGCATGGGCATCGCCACCGTCGTCGAGCGGCTCTGACCTTCCTCGTCCCCACCCCTCACGGATTTCACGGAGAACCCAAGCATGAGCGAGTCCACCACCATCCGCTGGGAACAGGACGAGACCGGCGTCGTCACTCTCGTCCTGGACGACCCGAACCAGTCCGCGAACACCATGAACCAGGCCTTCAAGGACTCCATCGCGGCCATCGCCGACCGCGCCGAGGCCGAGAAGGACTCCATCCGCGGCATCGTCTACACCTCCGCCAAGAAGACCTTCTTCGCGGGCGGCGACCTCAAGGAAATGATCCAGGTCGGCCCGGAGCACGCCCAGCAGGCCTTCGAGGCCGGAACCGGCATCAAGAACTCCCTGCGCCGCATCGAGACCCTCGGCAAGCCGGTCGTCGCCGCCATCAACGGCGCGGCGCTCGGCGGCGGTTACGAGATCGCCCTGGCCAGCCACCACCGCGTCGCCCTCGACGCGCCCGGCTCCAAGATCGGCCTGCCCGAGGTCACCCTCGGCCTGCTCCCCGCGGGCGGCGGCGTCACCCGTACCGTGCGGCTGATGGGCATCACCGACGCGCTGCTCAAGGTGCTGCTCCAGGGCACCCAGTACAACCCGAAGCGCGCGCTGGAGAACGGCCTGGTCCACGAAGTGGCCGCCACCGAGGAGGAGATGCTCGCCAAGGCGCGCGCCTTCATCGACGCCCACCCCGAGTCCCAGCAGCCCTGGGACGTCCCCGGCTACAAGATCCCCGGCGGCACCCCGGCGCACCCCAAGTTCGCCGCGAACCTCCCGGCCTTCCCCGCCAACCTCAAGAAGCAGACCGCGGGCGCCCCCTACCCCGCCCCGCGCAACATCCTCGCCGCGGCCGTCGAGGGCTCCCAGGTCGACTTCGAGACGGCGCTGACCATCGAGGCCCGGTACTTCACCGAGCTGGTCACCGGCCAGACCGCCAAGAACATGATCCAGGCCTTCTTCTTCGACCTCCAGGCCGTGAACTCCGGCGCCAACCGCCCCAAGGGCATCGAGCCCCGGACGGTCCGGAAGGTCGCCGTGCTCGGCGCCGGGATGATGGGCGCGGGCATCGCCTACGCCTGCGCCCGCGGCGGCATGGAGGTCGTCCTCAAGGACGTGTCGGCCGGGGCCGCCGCCAAGGGCAAGGGCTACTCGGAGCAGCTCTGCGCCAAGGCCGTGTCCCGCGGCCGTACCACCCAGGCCAAGGCGGACGCGCTGCTCGCCCTGATCACCCCCACCGCCGACCCGCAGGACCTCGCGGGCTGTGACGCGGTGATCGAGGCGGTCTTCGAGGACCCGGCGCTCAAGCACAAGGTGTTCCAGGAGATCCAGGACGTCGTCGAGCCCGACGCGCTGCTCTGCTCCAACACCTCCACGCTGCCCATCACCCAGCTCGCCGAGGGCGTATCCCGGCCGGTGGACTTCATCGGCCTGCACTTCTTCTCGCCGGTCGACAAGATGCCGCTGGTAGAGATCATCAAGGGCGAGCGGACCGGCGACGAGGCGCTGGCCCGCGCCTTCGACCTGGTCCGCCAGATCAACAAGACCCCGATCGTCGTCAACGACTCGCGCGGCTTCTTCACCTCGCGCGTCATCGGCCACTTCATCAACGAGGGCGTCTCCATGGTCGGCGAGGGCATCGAGCCCGCGTCGGTCGAGCAGGCCGCGGCCCAGGCCGGATACCCGGCCAAGGTGCTGTCCCTGATGGACGAGCTCACCCTCACCCTCCCGCGCAAGATCCGCGACGAGACGCGGCGCGCCGTCGAGGCGCAGGGCGGCAGCTTCCCGGCGCACCCGGCCGACGGCGTCATCGACCGCATGGTCGACGAGTTCGGCCGCACCGGCCGCAGCGGCGGCGCGGGATTCTACGACTACGAAGAGGGGGGCGCCGGCAAGCGCGGGGCCCTCTGGCCGGGGCTGCGCGAGCACTTCACCCGCGAGGGCGCCGAGATCCCGTTCAAGGACATGCAGGAGCGCATGCTCTTCGCGGAGGCGCTGGACACCGTACGGCTCCTGGAGGAGGGCGTGCTGACCTCGGTCGCCGACGCCAACATCGGCTCCATCCTCGGCATCGGCTTCCCCGGCTGGACGGGCGGCGTCCTGCAGTACATCAACGGGTACGAGGGCGGCCTGCCCGGCTTCACCGCCCGCGCCCGCGAGCTGGCCGACCGGTACGGGGAGCGCTTCACGCCGCCCGCGCTGCTGGTCGACAAGGCGGCGAAGGGCGAGACCTTCACGGACGCCTGACCCACGGTCCCGCACGGGCCGCGAGCGGTGGGGGGGGGGGGCCGCGCCCCCCGGGCCCCCCCCCGGGCGGGCCGCGGGGCGCCCCCCGGGGGGCGGCGCCCCCCCCCCC
>NZ_JBTVYK010000033.1:0-81049 GCF_054788135.1 Streptomyces sp. O3 | reverse complement strand
CCCCGCCGCACGGCGGCCGCGCCCCGCCGCGCCCCCCAGCGCCCCGCGCACCCTCCGCCTCGGCAGCCCGCGCCCCCGGCTCCGGCTGGTCGGCGCGGCGCTGACGCTGGTGATGCTCACCTTCGTCGTACGGCTGGTGCAGGTGCAGGCCGTCGACGCCAGCGAGTACGCGGCCAAGGCCGAACAGCGCCGTTACTCCGAGCACACGCTGGCCGCCGAGCGGGGCCGGATCACCGACCGCAACGGCGCCCAGCTCGCGGTCAGCGTCGACGCGTACGACATCACGGCCGACCCCTCGATGTTCTCCCCGAAGGCGACCGGCGTGCCGGACGCCCCGGAGCAGGCCGCCGCGCTGCTCGCCCCGATCCTGGACCAGGACCCCGCGGACCTCGCCCGCAAGCTGGACAAGCCGAAGAGCCGCTACGCGCTGCTGGCCCGCCGCCAGACCCCGCGGACCTGGCGCGACATCAAGAAGCTGAAGGCCGCACTCGCCGAGAAGGCCGCCAAGACGGCCGCGAAGACGGGTGCCAGCAGTGTGCTGGCCGGCATCGTCCCCGTGCCGAGCAGCAAGCGGCTCTATCCGAACGGCGACCTCGCCGCCGGGATACTGGGCTGGGTCAACGCCGACAACAAGGGCGGCGGCGGTCTGGAGTCCCAGCTGGAACGGGAGCTCGCGGGCCAGGACGGCAAGATCACCTACGCCCAGTCGGGCGGCCGCCGGGTGCCCACGGCGGACAGCAGCGAGACCCCCGCCGTCCCCGGCTCCGACATCGAGCTGACCATCGACCGCGACATCCAGTGGGTCGCCCAGCAGGCCATCGAGAAGCAGGTGAAGGCCTCCAAGGCGGACCGCGGCTATGTGGTGGTCCAGGACACCCGCACCGGCGAGATCCTGGCCCTCGCCAACGCTCCGGGCTTCGATCCGGGGGACCTGTCGCGAGCCAACCCCGACAACCTGGGCAACCCCGCGCTCCAGGACGCCTACGAACCGGGCTCCACGAGCAAGGTGATCTCGATGGCCGCCGTACTCGAGGAGAACGCCGCCACGCCCGGCACCCATGTGACCGTGCCCAACCGGCTGCACGCGGGCGACCGGCTGTTCCGGGACGACGTCGACCACCCGACCTGGTACCTCACGCTGAGCGGCGTGCTGGCCAAGTCCAGCAACATCGGGACCATCCTCGCCACCCAACAGCTGGCCGACACCCAGCCGGAGGCGAACAAGATCCTGTACACGTATCTGCGCAAGTTCGGGATCGGCAGCTACACCGGGACCGGCTTCCCCGGCGAGACTCCCGGCATCCTGGCCAAGCCCGAGAAGTGGTCTGCCTCGCAGCAGTTCACGGTGCCGTTCGGCCAGGGCTACTCGCTCAACGCCGTCCAGGCCGTCTCGGTCTACTCGACGGTCGCCAACAAGGGCGTACGCGTGGCGCCCACACTGGTGCGCGGCGTCAAGGGCCCCGATGGCCGGTTCTCGCCCGCGCCCGAGCCGAAGAAGACCCGCGTGGTGAGCGAGAAGACCGCGAAGACCCTGTCCGAGATGCTGCAGTCGGTCGTGGACGACGACGAGGGCACCGGCGCCAAGGCGCGGATCCCCGGCTACCGGGTCGCGGGCAAGACCGGCACGTCCAACCGGGTGGACCCGAAGACCGGCCGGTACAAGGGCTACACCGCGTCCTTCGCCGGGTTCGCCCCCGCCGACAACCCGCGGATCGCCGTCTACTGCGCGATCCAGAACCCGACCAAGGGCGACTACTTCGGTGGCCAGATCTGTGCCCCCATCCACAAGACCGTGATGGAGTTCGGGCTGAAGACCCTGCAGGTCCCCCCGTCCGGCGCGAAGGCCCCGAGCCTGCCCGTCACCTTCGATCCGAAAGACTGAGCAGGCGCATCCGTGACGACGATCACCCCGCGGCCGGGGAACCGCTCCCAGCCGACGAGCGAACCCACGACCGAACCCATGCCCGAACTCGCGACCGAACCCGCGACGCCCGGACACCCATTTCGCGCCCCGCGGGCAGCGCCGGGTACGCTCACCGCCGTGCCCCACGCTGATCAGTCGCAAACCACCCAGAAGGACGTTCCCGTGACGTATCCGGGACCGCCCCGGCCCGAACAGGTCGCCGCGAGCAGTCTCGCGGACCTCGCCGAGCAGCTGGGCGTAGACGCTCCGGGATCGGCGGAGGTCACCGGCATCACCCACGACTCCCGTGCGGTGCGCCCCGGTGACATCTACGCCGCCCTGCCCGGCGCCCGCTTCCACGGCGCCGACTTCGCCGCGCAGGCGGCGGACCTCGACGCCGCCGCGATCCTCACCGACCCGGCCGGCGTCGACCGCGCGGCCGCGACCGGGCTGCCGGTCCTGGTGGTGGGCGACCCGCGCGGCCGGATGGGCGAACTGGCCGCCAGCATCTACGGACACCCCGGCCGGGACCTGCTCCAGATCGGCATCACCGGCACCTCGGGCAAGACGACGACCGCGTACCTCATCGAGGGCGGGCTGCGAGCCGCGGGCCGCGACACCGGCCTGATCGGCACCGTCGAGATGCGCATCGGCGACGAGCGCATCAAGTCCGAGCGCACCACCCCCGAGGCCACCGACCTCCAGGCGCTGTTCGCGGTGATGCGCGAGCGCGGCGCCGACTCGGTCGCCATGGAGGTCTCCAGCCACGCCCTGGTGCTCGGCCGGGTGGACGGCTGCGTCTTCGACGTCGCCGTCTTCAACAACCTCAGCCCGGAGCACATGGAGTTCCACTCCGGCATGGAGGACTACTTCCAGGCGAAGGCGCAGCTCTTCACCCCGAAGCGGTCCCGGCTCGGGGTCGTCAACCTCGACGACGAGTACGGGCGCAGGCTGCTGAAGGAGGCGACCGTGCCGGCCGTCAGCTTCTCGGCCGAGGGCCACCCGGACGCCGACTGGCGCGCCGACGACGTCAAGGTCGGCCCGATGGACAGCACCTTCACGGTGTGCGGACCGCGGGGCGAGCGCGTCGCCGCGAAGTCCCCGCTGGCCGGACCCTTCAACGTCGCCAACACCCTCGCCGCGATCGTCTCGCTGGCCGCCGCGGGCATCGAACCGCAGACCGCGGCCGACGGGATCGCCGCGGTGCCCGGCGTGCCGGGCCGCCTGGAGCGCGTCGACGCGGGACAGCCGTACCTCGCCGTCGTCGACTACGCGCACAAGACCGACGCCGTCGAATCGGTCCTGCGCGCCCTGCGCAAGGTCACCGACGGCAAGCTGCACATCGTGCTCGGCTGCGGCGGCGACCGCGACCAGACCAAACGGATGCCGATGGGCGCCGCGGCCGCCCGGCTCGCCGACACGGCCGTACTGACCTCGGACAACCCGCGCTCCGAAGACCCGCTGTCGATCCTCGCCACCATGATGGCGGGCGCCGCCGAGGTGCCGGTCCACGAGCGCGGCGAGGTCCAGGTCTTCGAGGACCGGGCCGCCGCCATCGCCTCGGCCGTGGCCCGAGCCGAGCCCGGCGACACCGTGCTGGTCGCGGGCAAGGGCCACGAACAGGGCCAGGACATCAACGGGGTGGTACGCCCCTTCGACGACCGCGACGTGCTGCGCACCGCCATCCAGGACCGCCGCGCGGCCACTGAGAACAACCGGGGATGAAGCTGTGATCGCCCTCTCCCTCGCCGAGATCGCCTCACTCGTCGGCGGGCAGCCGCACGACATACCGGACACCGGCCGCCTGGTCACCGGGTCCGTGGTGATCGACTCCCGCCAGGTCGAACCCGACGGCCTGTTCGCCGCCTTCGCCGGTGAGCGCGTGGACGGCCACGACTACGCCGAGCGCGCCATCGCGTCCGGGGCCGCCGCCGTGCTGGCCACCCGGCCGGTCGGGGTGCCCGCGATCGTGGTGCCCGACGTCACCGAGGCGCTCGGCGCGCTGGCCCGAGCCGTCGTCGCCCGGCTGGGCACCACCCTCGTGGCGCTCACCGGATCGGCGGGCAAGACCTCCACCAAGGACCTGATCGCCCAGCTTCTGGAGCGCAAGGCCCCCACGGTGTGGACGCCCGGCTCCCTCAACAACGAGATCGGCCTGCCGGTCACCGCGCTGCGCGCCACCGAGGACACCCGGCACCTGGTCCTGGAGATGGGCGCCCGCGGCGTCGGCCACATCCGGTACCTCGCGGATCTGACCCCGCCGAGCATCGGCGTCGTCCTGAACGTCGGCACCGCCCACATCGGCGAGTTCGGCGGCCGCGAGCAGATCGCCCAGGCCAAGGGCGAGCTGGTCGAGTCGCTCCCGGCCGCCGGAGCCGCCGTGCTCAACGCGGACGACCCCCTGGTGCGGGCGATGGCCGCGCGCACCGAGGCTCGGGTGATCCTGTTCGGCGAGGCCGATGACGCCGACGTACGGGCCGAGGACGTCCGGCTCACTGACGACGGACGCCCGACCTTCACGCTCCACACACCCTCCGGGTGCAGCCCTGTGACCTTGCGCCTGTACGGTGAGCACCACGTGTCGAACGCGCTTGCCGCGGCCGCCGTCGCCCATGAGCTGGACATGTCCGTGGACGAGATCGCCGTGGCGCTCTCCGAGGCGGGCAGCCTGTCCCGCTGGCGGATGGAGGTCACCGAGCGCGAGGACGGTGTGACGGTCGTCAACGACGCCTACAACGCGAACCCCGAGTCCATGCGGGCGGCGCTGCGCGCGCTGGTCGCCATGGGCAAGGCCGCACGGGCCCGCGGGGGACGCACGTGGGCGGTGCTCGGACAGATGGCCGAGCTCGGTGACGAGGCGCTCGCCGAGCACGACGCCGTCGGGCGGCTGGCCGTCCGGCTCAATGTGAGCAAGCTCGTCGCGGTCGGGGGCAGGGAAGCGTCCTGGCTGCAACTGGGCGCATACAACGAGGGTTCGTGGGGTGAGGAGTCGGTGCACGTGTCCGACACACAGGCGGCTGTCGACCTACTGCGCGGTGAACTGCGTCCAGGGGACGTCGTGCTGGTGAAGGCTTCCAGGTCGGCGGGCCTGGAACGGATCGCCGCCGCGTTGCTCGAAAGCACGTCCGACGCTGAGGGGCAGGTCTCCGGCCGATGAGGCAGATCCTCTTCGCGGGTGTGATCGGGCTCTTCCTGACCCTGGTCGGCACCCCCCTGCTGATCAAACTGCTGGCCAAGAAGGGCTACGGCCAGTACATCCGGGACGACGGCCCGCGCGAGCACGCCAGCAAGCGCGGTACGCCGACCATGGGCGGCATCGCCTTCATCCTGGCGACGATCCTTGCGTACTTCGGCGCCAAGCTGATCACCGGCGAGTCGACCACGTACTCCGGTCTGCTGGTGCTCTTCCTGATGGCGGGCATGGGCCTGGTCGGCTTCCTGGACGACTACATCAAGATCATCAAACGGCGTTCGCTCGGCCTGCGGGCCAAGGCGAAGATGTCCGGACAGCTGATCGTCGGCATCACCTTCGCGGTCCTCGCGCTGCAGTTCGCGGACAACCGCGGCAACACCCCGGCCTCCACCAAGCTCTCCTTCGTCACCGACTTCGGCTGGACGATCGGCCCGGTGCTGTTCGTGGTCTGGGCGCTGTTCATGATCCTGGCCATGTCGAACGGCGTGAACCTCACCGACGGCCTCGACGGGCTGGCCACCGGCGCGTCCGTGATGGTCTTCGGCGCCTACACGTTCATCGGCGTCTGGCAGTACCAGGAGTCCTGCGCCAACGCGCAGACCCTCACCAACCCGCAGGCCTGTTTCGAGGTACGCGACCCGCTCGACCTCGCGATCGTCGCCTCCGCCCTGATGGGCGCCTGCTTCGGCTTCCTGTGGTGGAACACCTCGCCCGCCAAGATCTTCATGGGCGACACCGGCTCGCTCGCGCTCGGCGGCGCGCTCGCCGGACTCGCGATCACCTCCCGTACCGAGCTGCTGCTCGCGCTGCTCGGCGGTCTCTTCGTCCTGATCACCATGTCCGTGGTCATCCAGGTCGGCTCCTTCCGGCTCACCGGCAAGCGCGTCTTCCGGATGGCGCCACTCCAGCACCACTTCGAACTCAAGGGGTGGTCCGAGGTCCTGGTCGTGGTCCGCTTCTGGATCATCCAGGGCATGTGCGTGATCGTCGGCCTCGGCCTCTTCTACGCAGGGTGGGCGGCCGACAAGTGACCACCTGGGCAGGCCAGCACATCACCGTCGCCGGACTGGGCGTCAGCGGCATCAGCGCCGCCCGCGCCCTGGCCGGCCTCGGCGCGACGGTCACCGTCGTCGACGGCGCCGACAGCGACACCCTCCGGACGAAGGCCGCCGCGCTGGAGGCCGGGGCCGACGCGATCACCGTCCGCCTCGGCGACGCGGACACGCTTCCCGACGGCGCCGACCTGGTGGTCACCTCGCCCGGCTGGCCGCCGTCCAGCCCGCTGTTCGCCGCGGCCGCCGAGGCGGGCGTGGACGTCGTGGGCGACGTCGAGATCGCCTGGCGGCTGCGCGGCCCCGACGCCGCGCCATGGCTCGCCGTCACCGGCACCAACGGCAAGACCACCACCACCCAGATGCTCGCGTCGATCCTCACCGCCGCCGGACTGCGCACCACCGCCGTCGGCAACATCGGCACCCCGATCATCGACGTGGTGCTCGGCGACGAAGCGTACGACGTACTCGCCGTCGAACTCTCCAGCTACCAGCTGCACTGGGCGCCCTCGCTGCGCGCCCACTCCGCGGCCGTGCTCAATCTCGCGCCCGACCACCTCGACTGGCACGGCTCCATGGAGGCGTACGCCGCCGACAAGGGCCGGATCTACGAGGGCAACCAGGTCGCCTGCGTCTACAACGTCGCCGATCCGGCCACCGAGGACCTGGTCCGCGAGGCCGACGTCGAAGAGGGCTGCCGCGCGATCGGCTTCACGCTCGGCACACCGGGCCCCTCCGAACTGGGCGTCGTGGACGGCATCCTGGTCGACCGCGCCTTCGTGCCCGACCGCCGGAAGCAGGCCCAGGAACTCGCCGAGGTCGGCGACGTCAACCCGCCGGCTCCGCACAACATCGCCAACGCCCTCGCCGCCGCCGCCCTCGCCCGCGCCTACGGCGTCGAACCCGCCGCCGTACGCGACGGACTGCGCGCCTTCCGCCCGGACGCGCACCGCATCGCGCACATCGCGGACGTGGCGGGAGTGGCGTACGTCGACGACTCCAAGGCCACCAACACCCACGCGGCCGAGGCCTCCTTGGCGGCGTACGAGTCGATCGTGTGGATCGCGGGCGGTCTGGCCAAGGGCGCGACCTTCGACGAGCTGGTGCGGAAGTCCGCGAAGCGGCTGCGCGGCGCGGTCCTGATCGGCGCCGACCGCGCCCTGATCCGCGAAGCCCTCGCGCGACACGCCCCCGAGGTCCCGGTCGTGGACCTCGACCGGACCGACACTGGGGCGATGTCGGCGGCGGTCCGGGAGGCCGCCCGGCTCGCCGGTCCGGGGGACACCGTGCTGATGGCCCCGGCCTGCGCCTCCATGGACATGTTCGTCAACTACAACAAGCGCGGCGAGGCGTTCGCACAGGCGGTCAGCGAACTCGGGTCCGCGAGCGCCTGACGCGGGGCCGTCGGAGCCCGGCGCGGGCGCCGGGTCATTCGGGAGGGACCGTGACAACGTCGGCAGCCGCCGGCCGGTTCGAGTACAGGCCGCGACTCCTGCTGCGCGGCCGCGGCGGACCGGCGCGGGCCGGTACGGCGGGCCGCCCCGCACCGCCCCGCGGCGGCGGACGCCCGAAGTCGGCGCGCCCGCCGGGCCGCCCGCCGCGCGCGTCGCGCCCGAACCCGCCGCGACGGCTGTACACCCGGCTGCGCACGGCCTGGGACCGGCCGCTGACCGCGTACTACGTGATCCTCGGCGCCAGCCTGCTGCTCACCGTGCTCGGCCTGGTGATGGTGTACTCCTCGTCACAGATCACCGCGCTGCAACTGGACCTGAGCTCCTCGTACTTCTTCCGCAAACAGTTCGTCGCGGCCGCGCTCGGCGCCGTACTGCTGCTCGTGGCCATGCGGATGCCCGTCAAGCTGCACCGGGCGCTGGCCTATCCGCTGCTGGCCGGCACGGTGTTCCTGATGGCCCTGGTGCAGGTGCCGGGGATAGGGCACGAGGTCAACGGCAACCAGAACTGGATCCAGGTGGGCGGGCCCTTCCAGGTGCAGCCCAGCGAGTTCGGCAAGCTCGCGCTGGTGCTGTGGGGCGCCGACCTGCTGGCCCGCAAGCAGGACAAGCGGCTGCTGACGCAGTGGAAGCACCTGCTGGTGCCGCTGGTGCCGGTAGCCTTTCTGCTGCTCGGCCTGATCATGCTCGGCGGCGACATGGGGACCGCGGTGATCCTCGCGGCCGTCCTGTTCGGGCTGCTCTGGCTGGTGGGGGCGCCGACCCGGCTCTTCGCCGGGGTGCTGTCCGTGGTCGGACTCATCGCCTTCGTCCTGGTCCGCACCAGCCCGAACCGCATGGGGCGGCTCTCCTGTGTGTTCGCCACCGATCCGGGGCCCGGCGACCAGTGCTGGCAGGCCGCGCACGGCATCTTCGCCCTGGCCTCCGGCGGACTCTTCGGTTCCGGTCTCGGCGCGAGTGTGGAAAAATGGGGTCAACTCCCCGAGTCGCACACCGACTTCATCTTCGCCATCACCGGTGAGGAACTGGGTCTCGCGGGGACGCTGTCGGTACTCGCCCTGTTCGCGGCTCTAGGCTATGCGGGTATCCGCGTGGCCGGACGCACGGAGGACCCCTTCGTGAGGTATGCCGCGGGAGGTGTGACCACCTGGTTCACGGCCCAGGCCGTGATCAACATCGGTGCGGTGCTCGGCCTGCTGCCGATCGCCGGTGTCCCGCTCCCGCTGTTCTCCTACGGGGGCTCCGCCCTGCTGCCGACGATGTTCGCCATCGGGTTGCTGCTCGCCTTCGCGCGTCAGGAACCCGCGGCGCGAGCGGCACTGGCCATGCGGTCGTCCGCATCCGTGCGGAAGCGGGCAGCGGTGAGATGGAACACGATGAGACGGCGCGCCACGGCGCGACCGTCCGGAGAGCGGTGAATTTCGGTGCATGTCGTACTCGCCGGCGGGGGGACCGCCGGCCACATCGAGCCAGCGCTCGCCCTCGCGGACGCCCTGCGCAGGCAGGACCCGACCGTGGGAATCACGGCCCTCGGCACGGAGAAGGGCCTGGAGACCAGGCTGGTCCCCGAGCGCGGCTATGAACTCGCGCTGATCCCCGCCGTACCGCTGCCCCGCAAGCCGACGCCCGAGCTGATCACCGTGCCCGGACGGCTGCGCGGCACCATCAAGGCCGCCGAGCAGGTCCTGGAACGCACCAAGGCGGACTGCGTCGTCGGCTTCGGCGGCTATGTCGCACTGCCCGGCTACCTCGCGGCCAAGCGGCTCGGGGTGCCGATCGTCGTCCACGAGGCCAACGCGCGCCCCGGCCTGGCCAACAAGATCGGCTCGCGATACGCGGCGGCGGTCGCCGTCTCCACGCCGGACAGCAAGCTGCGCGACTCCCGGTACATCGGCATCCCGTTGCGCCGCACCATCGCGACCCTGGACCGGGCCCAGGTCCGCCCGGAGGCCCGCGCCGCGTTCGGCCTCGACCCCGCCCTGCCGACGCTGCTGGTCTCCGGCGGCTCGCAGGGCGCCCGCAGGCTGAACGAGGTCGTCCAGCAGGCGGCGCCGGTCCTGCAGCGCTCGGGCATCCAGATCCTGCACGCGGTCGGCCCGAAGAACGAACTGCCACACGTCGACAACATGCCCGGAATGCCGCCCTACATCCCGGTACCGTACGTGGACCGGATGGACCTCGCGTACGCCGCGGCCGACATGATGCTCTGTCGCGCGGGCGCGATGACCGTCGCCGAACTCTCCGCCGTCGGACTCCCGGCCGCCTACGTACCGCTGCCCATCGGCAACGGCGAACAGCGGCTGAACGCCCAGCCGGTGGTCAAGGCCGGCGGCGGACTGCTGGTCGACGACGCCGAACTGACGCCCGAGTGGGTGCAGCAGAATGTGCTGCCGGTGCTCGCCGACCCGCACCGGCTGTACGAGATGTCCCGCGCCGCGTCGGAGTTCGGCCGCCGGGACGCCGACGAACTCCTCGTCGGCATGGTGTACGAGGCGATTGCGGCACGCCACAGGGCGTGAGAAGGCAGGGGAGCGTGGCCGGACCCACCACCGCCGAGCGCGGTGCACGCAAGCGGGGAACCCAGCCGGCCCGCCCACCGAGCACCCCGAGGCGACGGCGGCCATGGCCGCCGTCGCCTCGCGCACGCCTGCCGCTCCTGGCGTCGCTGGTCGCGGCGGCCCTGCTCGGCGGGGGCGGCGGCTGGCTGCTCTACGGATCGCCGTGGCTGCGCGTCGAGCACGTCGGCGTCTCGGGCACCAGGGTGCTGACGCCCGCGGAGGTCCGGGACGCCGCCGCGGTCCCCGTCGGGGCGCCGCTCATCTCCGTGGACACCGGCGCGATCGAGGACCGGCTGCGGCGCGAACTGCCGCGTATCGACTCCGTGGACGCGGTACGTTCCTGGCCGCGCGGAATCAGCCTGAAAGTGACCGAGCGCGAGCCGGTCCTGGTGCTGCGCAAGGGCGGGCGGTTCGTCGAAGTGGACGCCGACGGCGTGCGGTTCGCCACGGTCGCCGACGCCCCGAAGGGCGTCCCCGCGCTGGAACTGTCGGCCGCCGACTCACCGAGCCTGAACCGGTACGGCACCGGCCGGCTGATGCGCGCGGCGGTGCGCGTGGCGGGCGACCTCCCGGCCGCGGTCGCCCGTGACACTCGTACCGTCAAAGTCCGTTCATATGACTCCATCTCGCTGGAGTTGACCAAGGGGCGCACCGTCGCCTGGGGGAGCAGCGAGCGGGGCGCCGCGAAGGCGGTCAGCCTCACCGCTCTGATGAAAGCCGCGCCGAAGGCCGGGCACTTCGACGTCACCGCTCCCACCGCCCCTGCCGCGTCACGGAGTTGACGCACATCCGTGCTGGCCAGCACCCTGGTTGGTCAGCGCAACGGCTGATCACATAGGGTGAAAAGAAAAACGGGAGGTTCGGCGTGTTCGTTGAACGTGCGCCACTTGTCGACTTAGTGTCCTGTTCGGAAGGGTCAGACGAAGACCAGCAACAGACACACGGGTAACCCTAAACTTCAGCGTTAGGGTTCGGGTCGGCGTTCGGACCGTCCCAATCGGCATCAGTCGGCGCGGCGCTGGACCAGCGCTGCGGCGACACGTAACTCGAGGCGAGAGGCCTTCGACGTGGCAGCACCGCAGAACTACCTCGCAGTCATCAAAGTCATCGGTGTCGGCGGCGGTGGTGTCAATGCCATCAACCGGATGATCGAGGTCGGTCTCAAGGGCGTCGAGTTCATCGCTATCAACACCGACGCACAGGCCCTGTTGATGAGCGACGCCGACGTCAAGCTCGACGTCGGCCGGGAACTCACCCGCGGACTCGGCGCCGGAGCCAATCCGGGCGTCGGCCGCAAGGCCGCCGAGGACCACCGCGAGGAGATCGAGGAGGTCCTCAAGGGGGCCGACATGGTCTTCGTCACCGCCGGCGAGGGCGGCGGCACCGGCACCGGCGGCGCGCCGGTCGTCGCCAACATCGCCCGCTCGCTCGGCGCCCTGACCATCGGCGTGGTCACCCGCCCGTTCACCTTCGAGGGCCGGCGCCGCGCCAACCAGGCCGAGGACGGCATCGCGGAACTCCGCGAAGAGGTCGACACCCTCATCGTCATCCCCAACGACCGGCTGCTGTCCATCTCGGACCGCCAGGTCAGCGTGCTCGACGCGTTCAAGTCCGCCGACCAGGTGCTGCTGTCCGGCGTCCAGGGCATCACCGACCTGATCACCACGCCCGGTCTGATCAACCTCGACTTCGCCGACGTCAAGTCGGTCATGTCCGAGGCCGGTTCGGCGCTGATGGGCATCGGCTCGGCGCGCGGCGACGACCGCGCGGTGGCCGCGGCCGAGATGGCGATCTCCTCGCCGCTGCTCGAAGCGTCCATCGACGGCGCGCGCGGAGTGCTGCTGTCCATCTCCGGCGGCAGCGACCTCGGCCTCTTCGAGATCAACGAGGCCGCCCAGCTGGTCAGCGAGGCCGCCCACCCCGAGGCGAACATCATCTTCGGCGCGGTCATCGACGACGCGCTGGGCGACGAGGTCCGGGTGACGGTCATCGCCGCCGGATTCGACGGCGGACAGCCACCGGCCAAGCGGGACAACGTGATCGGCGCCACCTCCGGCAAACGCGAGGAGCCCGCGCCGGTGCGGCCCGCCGAGCCGCGCCCCGCCTTCGGCTCGCTCGGCAGCGTCACCCCGCGTGAGGACGACCCGACCCCCGAGGCCGCCCCCGAGCCGGCCCCGGTGAGCGAGCTCCCCTCCGCCGCGTCGTCCGCGCCGCAGGTGCCGCCGGCTCGCCCGTACCAGGACAGCCAGGCGGAAGAACTGGACGTTCCGGACTTCCTGAAGTGATACCGCGCTCCTTGACCGCGACGCACGACCTCGTGAGCGGCGCCCACTTCGCCTTCACCGACCGGTGGGGCGGGGTGAGCGCCGTTCCGTACGAGGAGCTCAACCTCGGCGGCGCGGTCGGCGACGACCCGCGCGCGGTGCGGACCAACCGCGAACGCGCCGCGAAGGCCCTGGGGATCGACCCCGGCCGGGTGGTCTGGATGAACCAGGTGCACGGACGCGAGGTCGCCGTCGTCGACGGACCGTGGGGCACGGACGCCGAACCCCCCGCCGTCGACGCCGTGGTGACCGCGCGCCGCGGCCTCGCGCTGGCCGTGCTCACCGCCGACTGCGTCCCGGTGCTGCTGGCCGACCCGGTCGCCGGGGTGGTCGGCGCCGCGCACGCGGGACGCCCCGGCATGGTGGCCGGGGTGGTGCCCGCCGCCGTCGAGGCGATGGTGCGGCTCGGCGCCGAGCCGGGGCGGATCACCGCCCGTACCGGACCCGCCGTCTGCGGCCGCTGCTACGAAGTGCCGAAGGACATGCGGGCCGAGGTCGCGGCCGTGGAGCCCGCGGCCTTCGGCGAAACGCGTTGGGGTACGCCCGCGGTCGATGTGACCGCGGGGGTGCACGCCCAGCTCGACCGGCTCGAAGTGCGCGACCGGTGGCGGTCACCGGTGTGCACGCTGGAGTCCGGCGATCACTTTTCGTACCGCCGCGATCGGACCACGGGCCGGCTCGCGAGCTATGTCTGGCTGGACTGATCGGGAATGACGGACCGTAAGGCTGAACTCGCCGAAAACCTGGCGAAAGTGGACGAGCGCATCGCCGCGGCGTGCGCCGCCGCCGGGCGCAAGCGCGAGGAGGTGACCCTGATCGTGGTCACCAAGACCTACCCGGCGAGCGATGTGCGGCTGCTCGCCGAACTCGGCGTGCGCGACGTCGCCGAGAACCGCGACCAGGACGCGGCACCCAAGGCCAGACAATGCGCGGATCTGCCGCTCACCTGGCACTTCGTCGGTCAGTTGCAGACCAACAAGGTGCGTTCCGTGGTCGGTTATGCCGGTCTGGTGCAGTCCATCGACCGGCCCCGGCTGGTCTCGGCCCTCTCCGCGGCCGCGGAGAAGGCCGAGCGCGAGGTGGGCTGCCTGCTCCAGGTCGCCCTGGACGCCGAGGTCGGCGGCCGGGGTGCGCGCGGCGGCGTGGCGCCGGACGGAATCGGGGAGTTGGCCCGACTCGTGGACGAGGCTCCGGGGCTGCGGCTCGACGGTCTGATGACGGTCGCGCCGCTCACCGGACCGTACGCGGGACGGCAACAGGCGGCGTTTGAGCAGCTGATGGAATTCTCAACCCTCCTGCGCGCGGCTCATCCGGCTGCGAACATGGTGTCAGCGGGGATGAGTGCGGACCTCGAGCAGGCCGTGGCCGCCGGTGCGACACATGTACGCGTCGGCACTGCGGTACTCGGAGTCCGACCCAGGCTCGGGTAACGTCGCCAAGCAAGTCGGACCACAGCAGAAAATATGGTCATTTCCGCTGATCGGCGGGGATACCCAGTGGATCGTGGGCACTTGGTGGCAGGCGAATCCACCACAGAGCGGAGGACTCAGAGCATGGCCGGCGCGATGCGCAAGATGGCGGTCTACCTCGGCCTCGTGGAGGACGACGGTTACGACGGCCGGGGGTTCGACCCCGATGACGAGTTCGAGCCCGAACTGGACCCGGAACCCGAGCGGGACCGTCGGCGGCACGAGCCGTCGCACACACCACTGGCAGAGGACGAACCGGTACGAAAGGTGCACGCACCGGCACCCCGTGACCCCATTCCGCTTCCGGCGGAAACCGGACGTCCCGCACGTATCGCCCCCGTGGCATCCATCACACCTGAACGTCAGAGCCTGGAGAAGAACGCGCCGGTGATCATGCCCAAGGTCGTGTCCGAGCGGGAGCCGTACCGCATCACCACATTGCACCCCCGGACCTACAACGAGGCCCGTACCATCGGGGAACACTTCCGTGAAGGCACTCCGGTGATCATGAATCTGACGGAGATGGACGACACGGATGCGAAGCGACTTGTCGACTTTGCCGCCGGTCTGGTCTTCGGACTGCATGGCAGCATTGAGCGGGTGACGCAGAAGGTGTTCCTGTTGTCGCCTGCTAACGTCGATGTCACGGCGGAGGACAAGGCCCGTATCGCAGAGGGCGGGTTCTTCAACCAGAGCTGAGACGCAGTACCAGATCACAGAGGCACGAGACAGGGGAGAGGGAAGCGCGAGTCATGGGCGTTGTCTTGGAAGTGCTCTACATCGCGCTGATGTGTTTCCTGATCGTCCTGATCTTCCGATTGGTCATGGACTACGTCTTCCAGTTCGCCCGCTCATGGCAACCCGGCAAGACGATGGTGGTCGTACTGGAGGCCACCTACACCGTCACTGATCCACCGCTCAAGCTTCTGCGGCGGTTCATTCCGCCGCTGCGTCTCGGGGGCGTGGCGCTCGACCTGTCCTTCTTCGTTCTGATGATTATCGTCTACATCTTGATCTCTGTCGTGAGGGGATTCGCGGGGTGACTGTGGGCGATACCGTCTTGCCGAGTGCCGATGACTACGTTGAGGTGAAGAGATGCCGTTGACCCCCGAGGACGTGCGGAACAAGCAGTTCACGACCGTCCGCCTCCGAGAAGGCTATGACGAGGACGAGGTCGATGCCTTCCTCGACGAGGTCGAGTCCGAACTGACCCGCCTGCTTCGCGAGAACGAGGATCTGCGCGCCAAGCTGGCCGCGGCGACCCGTGCCGCCGCGCAGAACCAGCAACAGGGCGGCATGCGCAAGCCCCCCGAACAGCAGGGACCGCAGCAGCCGCAGGAACAGCGTCCCGGCGCTCCCGTGCCCGCCGCAATATCGGGTCCGCAGCCGGTCCCGCCGCAGCAGCAGCACATGGGCGGTCCGCCCCAGCTGCCCGGCGGCGCACCGCAGCTGCCTCCGGGTCCCGGCGGCCCGCAGCAGGGCGGCCCCATGCAGCAGCAGGGCGGGCCCGGCCCGATGCAGCAGCAGGGCGGTCCGGGGCCGATGCAGGGCGGCCCGCTGGGCGGCCCCGGCGGTCCGGGCGGACCGCAGCTGCCGCAGCCCGGTCAGGGCCCCGGCGGCGACAGTGCCGCGCGGGTGCTCTCGCTGGCGCAGCAGACCGCCGACCAGGCGATCGCGGAGGCCCGCTCCGAGGCCAACAAGATCGTCGGCGAGGCCCGTTCGCGTGCCGAGGGCCTCGAGCGTGACGCGCGCGCCAAGGCGGACGCCCTGGAGCGGGACGCGCAGGAGAAGCACCGGGTCGCGATGGGCTCCCTGGAGTCCGCGCGCGCCACGCTGGAGCGCAAGGTCGAGGACCTGCGCGGGTTCGAGCGTGAGTACCGCACCCGCCTGAAGTCGTACCTGGAGAGCCAGCTGCGTCAGCTGGAGACCCAGTCGGACGACTCGCTGGCCCCGCCGCGCACCCCGGCGACCGCGTCGCTGCCCGCGTCCCCGTCGATGGCCCCGGCCGGCGCTGGCGCGCCGTCCATGGGAGGCGGCGGTCACACCATGGGCGGCAACCAGTCCATGGGCGGCAACCAGTCGATGGGCGGCGGACCCGGCGCGGCTCCCAGCGGCGGCAGCTCGTACGGCGGCCAGCAGCAGATGGCCCCCGCGATGACGCAGCCGATGGCGCCGGTGCGGCCGCAGGGCCAGCAGCAGCCGATGCAGCAGGCTCCGTCGCCGATGCGCGGCTTCCTCATCGACGAGGACGACAACTGACCCGACTCGTGCGCACAGCGCGCGCGTAGCGTCGGCAGCACTCACGGCCGGGCCCGGAACATGACGTTCCGGGCCCGGCCCCTTTGCTACCCCCGACCGCCGGAGGCATGCATGGATATGCCGCTCGGCTGTGCCAGCCGAGCGGCTGTGCCCGCGTACGCAACGCCGAAGGCCCGCACCGGCCCGATCGACCTGATCGGGTGGTGCGGGCCTTCGGGGTTACCGAACGGGCGTGCCCTCGTGGCGCCCCCGCCGCTGCCGGGTCTCGCTACCGGGGCGTCTCGGTCCTGCGGAGCCGGAAGGTGAGCTGGAGCGACGGGTCCGTGAAGGGCTCGCCGTAGCTGTCGTCACCCTCGCCTCCGCCGAAGTCCAGGGCGAGCACCTCTTCGGAGATCAGCCCCGCGTGCTCGGTGAGCGCGGCCGTGGTCTCCTCCGCCGTGGCCGTCCAGCGCACCGCGATCCGGTCCGCGACGTCCAGACCGCTGTTCTTACGGGCCTCCTGGATCAGCCGGATCGCGTCTCGGGCCAGGCCCGCGCGCCGCAGCTCGTCGGTGATCTCCAGGTCGAGGGCGACCGTGGCGCCGGAGTCCGACGCCACCGACCAGCCCTCGCGCGGGGTCTCGGTGATGATGACCTCGTCGGGGGCCAGCGTGACCGTCTCGCCGTCGACCTCCACCGACGCGGTGCCCTCGCGCAGCGCGAGCGACAGCGCGGCCGCGTCGGCGTGCGCGACGGCCTTGGCGACCTCCTGGACGCGCTTGCCGAACCGCTTGCCCAGGGCCCGGAAGTTGGCCTTGGCGGTGGTGTCCACCAGCGAGCCGCCTACCTCGGAGAGCGAGGCCAGCGAGGAGACGTTCAGCTCCTCGGCGATCTGCGCCCGCAGCTCGGCGCCGAGCGTCTCGAAGCCGCTCGCCCCGACCAGCGCGCGCGACAGCGGCTGCCGGGTCTTGACCCCCGACTCGGCGCGTGTGGCACGCCCCAGCTCGACCAGTCGCCGTACCAGCGCCATCTGCCGGGACAGCTCCGGGTCGATCAGCGAGGGGTCGGCCACCGGCCAGGACGACAGGTGGACCGACTCCGGGGCCTCGGGGCTGACCGGCACGACCAGGTCCTGCCAGACCCGCTCGGTGATGAACGGGGTGAGCGGGGCCATCAGCCGGGTGACCGTCTCGACCGCCTCGTGCAGGGTGCGCAGCGCCGCCTTGTCGCCCTGCCAGAAGCGGCGGCGGGAACGGCGTACGTACCAGTTGGAGAGGTTGTCGACGAAGGTCGACAGCAGCTTGCCCGCGCGCTGGGTGTCGTACGACTCCAGCGCCTCGGTGGCCTGCTCGACCAGCGCGTTCAGCTCGCTGAGCACCCAGCGGTCCAGCAGCGGACGCTCGGCCGGAGCCGGGTCGGCCGCGCTCGGCGCCCACTGCGACGTACGGGCGTACAGGGCTTGGAAGGCGACCGTGTTCCAGTATGTGAGGAGCGTCTTGCGGACGACCTCCTGGATGGTGCCGTGGCCGACGCGCCGGGCCGCCCACGGGGAGCCGCCCGCCGCCATGAACCAGCGGACCGCGTCGGCGCCGTGCTGGTCCATCAGCGGGATCGGCTGGAGGATGTTGCCCAGGTGCTTGGACATCTTGCGGCCGTCTTCGGCCAGGATGTGGCCCAGGCACACGACGTTCTCGTACGACGACTTGTCGAAGACCAGGGTGCCGACCGCCATCAGCGTGTAGAACCACCCGCGGGTCTGGTCGATGGCCTCGGAGATGAACTGCGCCGGGTAGCGGCTCTCGAACAGCTCCTTGTTCTGGTACGGGTAGCCCCACTGCGCGAACGGCATCGAGCCCGAGTCGTACCAGGCGTCGATGACCTCCGGCACACGGGTCGCGGTGCCCGAGCACTGGGGGCAGTCGAAGGTGACGTCGTCGATGTACGGGCGGTGCGGGTCGAGCCCGGACTGGTCGACGCCGGTGAGCTCGCTCAGCTCGGCGCGGGAGCCGACACAGGTGAGGTGGTCGTCCGCGCAGCGCCAGATGGGCAGCGGGGTGCCCCAGTAGCGGTTGCGGGACAGCGCCCAGTCGATGTTGTTGTTCAGCCAGTCGCCGAACCGGCCGTGCTTGACCGAGTCCGGGAACCAGTTGGTCCGCTCGTTCTCTTCGAGGAGCCGGTCCTTGACCGAGGTGGTGCGGATGTACCAGGACGGCTGCGCGTAGTAGAGCAGCGCGGTGTGGCAGCGCCAGCAGTGCGGGTAGCTGTGCTCGTACGGGGTGTGCCGGAAGAGCAGGCCGCGCGCGTCCAGGTCGGCGGTCAGCTGCTCGTCGGCCTTCTTGAAGAAGACGCCGCCGACCAGCGGTACGTCGTCGGCGAAGGTGCCGTCGGGGCGTACCGGGTTCACCACCGGCATGTCGTAGGCGCGGCAGACCTTGAGGTCGTCCTCACCGAAGGCGGGGGCCTGGTGGACCAGGCCGGTGCCGTCCTCGGTGGTCACATAGTCGGCGTTGACGACGAAGTGCGCCGGGCCGTCGAAGGGGACCAGCTCGAAGGGGCGCTGGTAGGACCAGCGCTCCATCTCGGCGCCGGTGAAGGTCTGCCCGGTCCGCTCCCAGCCCTCGCCGAGCGCCTTCTCGACCAGCTGCTCGGCGACGACGACCTTGTTCTCGGGGTTCTCGCTGTCGGCGGCGACGACATAGGTGACCTCGGGGTGGGCGGCCACGGCGGTGTTGGAGACCAGGGTCCAGGGCGTGGTCGTCCAGATCAGCAGCGCGGCCTCGCCCGCGAGGGGGCCCGAGGTGAGCGGGAAGCGGACGTAGACCGACGGGTCGACGACCGTCTCGTAGCCCTGGGCCAGCTCGTGGTCGGACAGGCCGGTGCCGCAGCGCGGGCACCAGGGGGCGACGCGGTGGTCCTGGACCAGCAGCCCCTTGTTGAAGATCTCCTTCAGCGACCACCAGACCGAGTCGATGTACTCGGGGTTCATCGTCCGGTAGGCGTCGTCCAGGTCGACCCAGTAGCCCATGCGGGTCGTGAGGTCGGCGAAGGCGTCGGTGTGCCGGGTCACGGACTCACGGCACTTGGCGTTGAACTCGGCGATGCCGTACGCCTCGATGTCCTTCTTGCCGTTGAAGCCCAGCTCCTTCTCGACGGCCAGCTCGACGGGCAGGCCGTGGCAGTCCCAGCCTGCCTTGCGGGCCACGTGGTAGCCGCGCATGGTGCGGAAGCGCGGGAAGACGTCCTTGAAGACGCGGGCCTCGATGTGGTGGGCGCCGGGCATGCCGTTGGCGGTGGGCGGGCCCTCGTAGAACACCCACTCGGGGCGGCCTTCGGACTGCTCCAGGGTCTTGGCGAAGATCTTCTGCTCGCGCCAGAAGTCGAGCACGGCGTGCTCCAGGGCGGGCAGGTCGACCTGGGCGGGCACCTGGCGGTACTGCGGCGTCGTCATTCGCGTCTTCCTCCGACGGGCTGCTGCCTTCCGTCGGAGGGACGAGAGCCGGACGCCGTACGGCGCGCTCCCGCGGTACCACCCTCCTTGGCCCATCGGCGCGGGTGTGCCGACGAGCCCCCTCATTGGGCCGCGATGCCGGGTCTACTGGCCGTGGGCTGTGCGCCGTGGCGTTCTTCCGGCGGCTCCGGGGTGATCTTCGCGCTCGCGCTGGCCCCCGGACTCGCACCGTCTCCGGGTCGCTCTCGGCTGCGTACGGACGCTACTCGTCCCCATCGATGCCTGTTCGCTGAGGCCAGTGTACGGGGCCGGGCGGGGGTCGGCCGACCGGATATCGCGGGGGCCGGGCGGGGCGGGCGTACCGGGTCGGGCGGCGCGCCCGGCGCCGGGGTCCGCTGACCCGAATGGGCATACGGCCGTGCGGCGGTCTCGGGAGTGCGGCCAGGGGCGGATTACCGGGCGGGGAGCTGGGCACAACGGATGCAGGCCCGTGGTGCGGCACCCGTGGGGCGGGCCTGTCGGGCGGCGTGCCCCGTTGCCGCGAGCTTGGAGTCGATTTATCGTCCCAGCACGATTCGCGTGCAAGATCACAAATTGTGAAGGGGCCGCGGCCATGGTGGCGAAGAAGACCGCCGCACAGCGTTCGGCGTCCGACAGATCCACCGGTTCCGCTGGTGCGAAGGCCAAGGACGTGGGCGGCAAGAAGAGCACGGCCGCGGCGAAGAAGACGGCCGCGACGTCCGAGAAGGCGGAGGGCCCCAAGAAGGCCGTGACCAAGGCCACGGCCAAGAAGGCCGCGGCCAGGAGCGCCGCCCCGGCTAAGAAGGCCACGCCCGAGGAGCCCGCGACGAAGAAGGCCGCGGTGAAGAAGACCGCGGCCAAGAAGACCGCGGCGAAGCCCGCGGCCGCGAAGAGCACGGCCAAGAAGAGCGCGAGTACGGGCAAGAAGAGCGCTGCCAAGAAGACGGCCGCGTCCGCGGCCGATGTCGCGGCGAGTGCCGCGGAGAAGACGGGAGCCAGGTCGGTGGTTGCGAAGAAGACTCCGGGTACGGCGACGGCGGCAGAGGCGGAGGCGGAGAAGGACACCGGAGGCGTGCCCAAGGCGCGGGCCGCGGCGGCCGAGCCCGGTGAGCTCGCGGTGCGTCCGGGCGAGGAGCCCTGGACCCCCGACGAGGTGGCCGAGGCCCGCACCGGGCTGATCGCCGAGGCGGAGCGGCTGCGTACCGAGATCCACAGCGCCGAGGAGGCCCTGGCGGGCCTGATGCGGGACTCGGGGGACGGCGCGGGCGACGACCAGGCGGACACCGGCACCAAGAACATCACCCGCGAACACGAGCTGGCGCTCGCGGCCAACGCCCGCGACATGCTCCAGCAGCTCGAACGGGCCATCGAGCGCCTCGATGCGGGCACGTACGGTTTGTGCGAGAACTGCGGCAAGCCGATCGGGAAGGCGCGCATCCAGGCGTTCCCGAGCGCCACCCTGTGCGTCGAGTGCAAGCAGAAGCAGGAGCGCCGCTACTGACGGAACCGCTGACGCTCGGTGACCGTGCGTGGGTGTCGTACCCTCATCCTCAGTCAGGTATCGAGGTTGAGGGACTCACGTGGCAGAGGCGGAGCGCATCATCAGTACGCCGGACGACATCCCTGAGGGCGCGGGCGCGGAGCCGGAGCGGAAGGGCGAGGAGACGGCAGAGCCGTCAGCGCCGTCAGCGCCGTCGGAGTCGCCGGAGTCGTCGGAGCCGTCCGCGCCCAAGGGGCGTCGGCGGATCGCCGTGCTGCTCGGCGTGGCCCTGTTCGCGTACCTGCTGGACCTGGGCAGCAAGATCCTGGTGGTCACCAAGCTGGAGCACCACGAGCCGATCGAGGTGATCGGCGAGTGGCTGCGGTTCGAGGCGATCCGGAACGCGGGCGCGGCCTTCGGCTTCGGCGAGGCCTTCACCGTGATCTTCACCGCGATCGCGGCGGTGGTGATCGTGGTGATCATCCGGCTGGCCCGCAAGCTCTACAGCCTGCCCTGGGCGATCGCGCTCGGCCTGCTGCTCGGCGGCGCGCTGGGCAACCTCACGGACCGGATCTTCCGGTCGCCCGGCGTCTTCGAGGGCGCGGTGGTGGACTTCATCGCGCCCAAGGGCTTCGCCGTCTTCAACCTGGCGGACTCGGCGATCGTGTGCGGCGGCATTCTGATCGTGATCCTCTCGTTCCGCGGCCTCGACCCGGACGGCACCGTCCACAAGGACTGACGGATCGCCTGGCGAGGACGGGCGGGCCGTCTGGCGAGGACGGGCGTACGGGAGCGCGCCCCGCGTCCGGCATACTCGTCTGGTGAGCGCCATTCCCGAGATCCGGTCCCTGCCCGTGCCCGACGGCCTGGAGGGCGAGCGTGTCGACGCCGCCATCTCCCGCATGTTCGGTTTCTCCCGTACGAAGGCCGCCGAGCTGGCGGCGGCGGGAAAGGTGCTGGTCGACGGGTCGGCGGTGGGCAAGTCCGAGCGGGTGCACGGCGGCGCCTGGCTCGAGGTCGAGATGCCGCAGGCCGCGCCGCCGGTGCAGATCGTCGCCGAGCCGGTCGAGGGCATGGAGATCGTGCACGACGACGACGACATCGTGGTGATCGTCAAGCCGGTCGGCGTCGCCGCGCACCCCAGCCCCGGCTGGACCGGCACCACGGTGATCGGCGGTCTCGCGGCCGCCGGATACCGCATCTCGACCTCGGGCGCGGCCGAGCGCCAGGGCATCGTGCACCGCCTCGACGTGGGCACCTCGGGCCTGATGGCGGTCGCCAAGTCGGAGCGGGCGTACACCTCGCTCAAGCGGCAGTTCAAGGAGCGCGTGCCCGAGAAGAGGTACCACACGCTGGTGCAGGGCCACCCGGACCCGATGAGCGGCACCATCGACGCCCCGATCGGCCGCCACCCCCAGCACGACTACAAGTGGGCCGTGACCGCCGACGGCAAGCCGTCCGTCACGCACTACGACCTGATCGAGGCCTACCGCGCCGCGTCCCTGCTCGACGTGAAGCTGGAGACCGGCCGCACCCACCAGATCCGGGTGCACATGGCCGCCCACCGGCACCCGTGCGTGGGCGACCTGACCTATGGCGCCGATCCGACGCTGGCGGGCCGCCTCGGGCTGACCCGCCAGTGGCTGCACGCCGTGCGGCTCGGCTTCGAGCACCCGGCGGACGGCCGGTGGGTCGAGTTCACCAGCGGCTACCCGGCCGACCTGCAGAAGGCCCTGGACGCGATCGCAGAGGAGACCTACGGGTGACCGAGGGAACACGGACGACCGCGCCGTACGAGGTCCGGGTGGCCGCGTCGCCCGCCGACCGCGAGGCGTGCCGCGCGGTCCGCAGGGCGGTCTTCGTCGTCGAGCAGGGCGTGCCCGAAGAGCTGGAGTACGACGCGTACGACACCGACGAGGGCACCGCGCACGTGGTCGCCGTCGGCCAGGACGGGCCGCTGGGCGCGGGGCGGCTGCTCGTCGGCCCCGAGGGGTACGGCCCCGAGACCGGCAAGCTGGGGCGGCTCGCGGTGCTCAAGGCCGCGCGCGGGCTCGGCGTGGGCGTCGCGCTGGTGCGGGCCGTCGAGGCCGAGGCGGCCCGCCGGGGCTGTACCGAGGTCGTGCTGTACGCCCAGACCTCGGCGCTCGGCTTCTACGAGCGCCTGGGGTACGCGGCCTACGGGCCGGTGTTCCCGGACGCGGGCATCCCGCACCGCGCGATGCGCCGCACCCTCTGACCCGACCGCCCCACCCATGCGGGGCGGCCCGCCGCCCGCCGGTCTCCCGCGTCAGCCGCGCCCGGTGCGGGGCGGCTCGGGGGCCGGGTGCTCCGGGTGGTAGTCGGCCGGGGGGACCGCCGCGGCGGAGGTGGCGACGCGGGGGAGCGCGTACGGGTGGTGCTCGGCGAGCCAGGCGATGAGCTGCTCGCGGACCGTGACCCGTACCGTCCACACGTCGTTCGGGTCCTTCGCCGTGGCCACCGCGCGAACCTCCATGGTGCTCGGCGTGGTGTCCGTGACGGCCAGGCTCCAGTCCCGCCCGTCCCACGCCGGGCAGGCGCGCAGGATCTCGTGGAGCTTGTCGCGCATCTCGTGCACGGGCGCGTTGTGGTCCAGGTGGAAGAAGACCGTGCCGGTGATCTGCGCGCCGCCGCGCGACCAGTTCTCGAACGGCTTGCTGGTGAAGTACGACACCGGCATGGTGATCCGGCGCTCGTCCCAGGTGCGGACCGACAGGAAGGTCAGCGTGACCTCGTCGATGGTGCCCCACTCACCGTCCACGACCACCGTGTCCCCGATCCGCACCATGTCGCCGAACGCGATCTGGAAACCGGCGAACAGATTCCCGAGCGTGGACTGGGCGGCGACACCGGCGACGATGCCGATGATGCCCGCCGAGGCCAGCATCGAGGTGCCGACCGTGCGCATCTCCGGGATCGTGAGCAGCATCGCGGCCGCCGCCACCACGCCGACGACCGCCGTGACGATCCGCATGATCAGCGTGACCTGCGTCCTGACCCGGCGCACCCGCGCCGGGTCGCGGCTCTGGGCGGCGTAGCGGGCGTAGGTGGACTCCACGGCCGCGGAGGCGATCCGTACCACCAGCCAGGCGCCCGCGGCGATCAGCACCAGAGTGAGGGTCTGCCCGATGCCGACCCTGTGATCCTGGATCAGCTCCCACTTGGTCTGCCAGTACGTCCCCCGCAGCAGCGCGGTGAGCACGACCACCTGGAGCGGAAGGCGGCAGCGGCGCAGCAGGCCCCACAGCGGCGTCTCCGGGTGCCGACCGTCGGCCCGGACGAGCAGCCGGTCCACCAGCCAGCCGAGAACCAGGGTGATGACCAGCGAGCCACCGAAGACGATCAGCGGGCGCAACACGTTTTCCATGGGGTCGACGGTAACTGGCACCATGGGGTGCATGAACATCATGCTCTTCCACTCCGCCTACGGCCTGCGGCCCGGCGTGCACGCGGCGGCCGAGCGGCTGCGCGCGGCCGGTCACGAGGTGCGCGTTCCCGACCTGTACGACGGGCGCACGGCCGAGACCGTCGAGGAGGGCATGAGGATCAAGGACGAGATCGGCTCGGACGAGCTGCTCAAGCGGGCCGTGCTGGCCTCGGCGCCGCACTCGGACGCCGGTCTGGTCTACGCCGGGTTCTCGCTCGGCGGCTCGCTCGCGCAGAATCTCGCGCTCGGCGACGAGAAGGCCCGCGGACTGCTGCTCCTGCACGGCACATCGGACATCGCCGAGGACGCGGCCGTCGACGAGCTGCCGGTGCAGCTGCATATCGCCGACCCCGACCCGTTCGAGCCCGACGACTGGCTGAACGCCTGGTATCTGCGGATGCGCCGGGCCGGCGCCGATGTCGAGGTCTACCGCTACCGGGGCGCCGGGCACCTCTACACCGACCCGGAGCTGCCGGACCACGACGCCGAGGCGGCGGACGAGACCTGGCGCCTCGCGCTCGGGTTCCTCGACTCGCTGGAGTAGCGCGCCCCTAGGAGCGGGCAGCCCGCCTCTAGGGGCGGGAGCAGCCGCTGGCGACGGGTTTCGCCGGGTCGCAGATGTACCGGCGGTCGGCCTCCCGGTGGCTGACGTACCGCCCGACGCACTGGTTGTTGGTGCCGAGGCCCTGGGCGCGGCACCAGGCGACCGCGGCGTTCCCGTCCTGGAATCCGGGCCGGTAGAGCATCCAGTACCCCGCCCGCAGTGAGGCGTAGTCGCCGCTGTCGAGGTACCGCACGCCCTCGACGCCCTTCGCCCGCAGCGCCGCGACGGCCTTGTCGCGCTCGCCGGGGCCCTCGCTCCGGGCGATCGAGCCCAGCTGGGCGACCCAGGTGTCGGCCACCGCGTCGGAGGGCGGGGGCGCTTCGGTGGTGGGGGCTTCGGTGGTCGGTTCCGTCGTCGGTTCCGAGGTTGGCTCCGAGGTTGGTTCCGTCGTCGGTTTCGTCGTCTTCGTCGTCGGCTCCGTGGTGCGGGTCGGGGTGTCGGTCGGCGTCCGGGTGGGTTTTTGCGTCGAGGGCTCGGGCGTGGGCTCGGCGGGTGAGCCGGTCGGCGCCGCCGGTGAGTTGGTGCGGTCGCTGCCCTTGTCTCCGCTGATCTCGTTCTCGGCGCCGTCGCGCAGTGCGAACACGAGCGCGGTGGCGGCCACCACGGCGACGGCCACCGCGACCGCCGCGACGATCACGGGCGTACGGCTGCGGGGTCCGGGGTACGGACGGGGCGCCGTCGGCCGCTCGGGCGGGGCGCCGGACGAGGTGTCCAGCGGGGCGCCGGCGGGGACGCTGGCAGGGGCGCCGGGTGCGCCTGGCGCGCCGGGCGCGGCCGGGCGCGGGCTGTCGATCTGCGTCGGGGGCGGCGGCAGCGGGGGAGCGTGGGAGGTCTGGGTCGGCTGCGCCCAGTCGGGCCGCGCGCCCGACTCGACCTGCGCCAGCATCGCGTCCAGCCGCGCGGGGTCGGGGCGCGCCGCCGGGTCCCGTACCAGCAGGGCGGACAGCACCGGGGCGAGCGGCCCGGAGCGCACCGGCGGCGGCACCGGGTCGTCCAGTACGGCCGCGAGGGTGGCCAGCGTGGTGGCGCGGCGCAGCGGGCTGACGCCTTCCAGCGCCACATACAGCGTCAGGCCGAGCGACCACAGGTCGGACGCCGGGTCGGTGTCGACGCCGCGCACCCGCTCCGGCGCGATGTACTCGGGGGAGCCGATCAGGTCGCCGGTCGCGGTGAGCGAACTGGCGCCCTGCAACGCGGCGATGCCGAAGTCGGTGAGGACCGCCGAACCGTCTTCGCGGAGCATGACGTTGGCGGGCTTGACGTCCCGGTGGTGGATGCCCGCCGCGTGCGCGGCGCGCAGCGCGGACAGCACCTGGCGGCCGATCCTGGCCGCGTCCGTCGGCGGCAGGGGGCCCTGGCCGATGCGGTCCTGGAGGTTGTGCCCCGGCAGCAGCTCCATGACCAGCCACGGGTACGCGTGCCGCTCGCCCGCCGCTACGATGTGATGGATCGTCACCACATGCGGATGGCTGAGCCGGGCCAGCGCCCTGGCCTCCCGCAGTACGCGTTCGTCGAGCTGCGCCCGCGCGTCGGCGTCCAGTTGCGGGTCGGGAGGCCGGACCTCCTTCAGGGCCACCTCGCGGTGCAGCACGGTGTCGCGGGCCCGCCACACCGTGCCCATGCCGCCGCTGCCGAGCTGCCGCAGCAGCTCGAACCGCCCGTCGACGATCTCGCCGGGTGCGCTCACTGACCCGTTCCCCCGCTTTCTCGCACGTCTGCCCTGCCTGGTACTTCCAGGCAGGGTAGACGGCTTCGGGGAGCGCGGGTACGTCAGCCGGCGCGGTAGGCCGTCCAGCTGTCCTGCATCCGCTGGGCCTGGCCCTCGGTGAACTGGTACATGCAGGCGTCGTAGGTGTAGTCCATGAAGTTGTGGATCGGGTCCACACCCGCCTTGCGCTTGCAGCTGTCCCGGCCCTCGGGGCACTCGTACGCGGGGCTCTTCTCGGGGGCGGTGTCGGCGACGTAGTCGCCCTTGCCGTTACAGCCGCCCTGGAAGGTGTGGTACAGGCCCATCCAGTGGCCCACCTCGTGGGTGCCGGTGTCGCCCTCGTTGTAGTTGCCCGCGGTGCCGCCGGGCAGCGAGGCGTCCAGGACGACGACGCCGTCCATCTCCGGGCTGCGCTTGTACGAGCTGGGGAAGGTGGCCCAGCCGAGCAGGCCGTCGCCGAGGTCGGCGGTGTAGAAGTTCAGCGCGTCCGGGCCGCCCTGGCGGAGAGTGGACTTCATCTCCTTCTCTTCGGTGGAGCCATGCGAGAGGCCGTGGTACCAGTCGGCGTTGTCCGTGTACGTGGTGGCCGCCAGCGTGAACTGGAAGCCGGAGTCGGCGTTGCCGTCGCCCTGGCCGCCGAAGCCCGCGTTCAGGACCGCCATCTGCTTGTCGACGTCGGTGGAGCTGAGCTTGCCCGTGGCGCCGTCGTGGATCACATGGAAGTAGACCGGGACCGTGACGCCGGTGGCGTAGGCGTCGAACCCCTGGCCGCTGGAACGCGCTGTGTCGAGCTTCGACTTGAGCTGCTTCTTGAGGTCGGCGTTCATCGCCTCGGCGTCGGCCGCGGTGACGGCGTTCGGCTCCTTCGCGTGGCCGCCGTGGTCGTCGTGACCGGGTTTGGCCTTACGGGCGGAGGAGACGCCCTCGTCCTCGCACTCCTCGGCGGCGTGCGCGGCGGCGGGGGCCGCGCTGGCGTTTCCGGTGGGGGCGGAGAGCGGGGCGGCAAGTGCCAGGGTTCCGGCCATGATTGCCGTGCCGATGGCGCGTCTGCCCAGACGTGGGGATATACGGGCAAGGTGGCGCATGGTGACTCCTCGCGGAAGCGGGCGGGGAGGGATTTCCTCACCGCCGCGGGGAGATTACGTGCCCATGTCAGGTGTGGGGAGCGGCGATCAGGCCCAATCAAACGTCAGGTGAATCGGGCTAACGGGGAGAAAATTTGAGGCGTAAATCAGTGTTTGAAAGATGACTGAAACATCTGGGGTCGCCAGGGCGGTCGGTGTGTCCGGATTGGTGTCGCGGAGTGACACCCTCCGCTCCGGTGGCGTGATCTGCGCGTAACGGGCTCGATCATGGCTGAAATTGATCGGTGGGTGTGGAGAGTTGACCGAGGGGCGCGCCGAGCGGGGGCGCAAAACCGACTGACCGGCCAGCCCGAGGGCTGGCCGGTCAGGGTGCGGGGTGGCTAACGGGCGGGAGTGGTCAGCGGACGGGGTGGTACACGCGCTCCACGCGCTGGGTCCCCGTACGCGTGCGGTACGAGCGCGCCCACGCGGAGGTCGCGCCGGGGTCGGTCCGGTCGGACAGTGTGAAGTAGTCCATCTGCGCGCGGTCCGGCGTCACATCGAGGACGCCGTAGCCGTGCGAGTCCATGTCCAGCCACTTCACATGGCGGTTGGCCGCCTTGACGGCCGCTGCGGCGGCCAGCGAGACCGTGTGCGGGGCGACGCCGAGTATCTCGTCCAGGTTGTCCGACGTCACCGAGGTGACGACGAACTCCGTGGCGGCGGACGGCGACAGCGGATACGTCGCGGCCCGCACCGGCAGGTCGTTGGCCCACGCCATGTGGATGTCGCCGCTGAGGAAGACCGTGTCCCGCACCGCGTTGTCCTGGAGGTGGCGCAGCAGTTCCTTGCGGTCGGCCGTGTACCCGTCCCACTGGTCGGTGTTCACGGCCAGGCCCCCGGTGGGCAGGCCGAGCAGCTCGGCCAGCGGCCTGAGCAGATACGCGGGCAGCGAGCCGAAGGCCAGCGGCGAGATCATCACCGAGGTGCCGACCAGCTTCCACTGCGCGTCGGACCTGGTCAGGCCCTGCTTCAGCCAGTCGAGTTGGGCGCGGCCCGTCATGGTGCGCTCGGGGGAGTCCACGTCGCCGCTGCCGACCGACGCCTGCTCGGAGCGGAACGAGCGCAGGTCGAGCAGATGCAGATCGGCCAGCCTGCCGTAGCGGATACGGCGGAAGACGGTGCCCTCGGTCGCGGTGCGCACCGGCATCCACTCGAAGTACGCCCGCTTGGCGGCGGCCGACCGCCCGGCCCACGTGCCCTCGGCGTCGGGGGTGTGGTTCTCGGCCCCGCCGGACCAGGCGTCGTTGGCGAGCTCGTGGTCGTCCCAGATCGCGATCACCGGGTGCCGGGCGTGCAGCGCCTGGAGGTCGGGGTCGGTCTTGTACTGGCCGTGCCGGGCGCGGTAGTCGGCGAGCGTGACGATCTCGTGCCGCGGCTCGTGCTTCCGTACGACCTTGTCCGGCTCCGGGTAGCCGCCGGTCTCGTACTCGTACAGATAGTCGCCCAGGTGCAGGATCGCGTCCAGGTCGGCGCGGGCCGCCAGATGCCGGTACGCGGAGAAGTAACCGGCCTCCCAGTTGGAGCAGGAGACCACGCCGAAGCGGACGCTGTCGGCGGCGGCGTCGTGCGCGGGCGCGGTCCGGGTGCGGCCGACCGGCGAGCTGACGCCGCCGGCCAGGAAGCGGAAGTAGTAGTCGGTCGCCGGGTTCAGCCCCCGTACATCGGCCTTGACGGTGTGGTCGGACGCGGCCGTCGCGGTGGTCGAGCCGCGGGCCACGACCCTGCCGAACGCCTTGTCCTCGGCGATCTCCCAGTCCACCTGGAGGTCCGGGCCCTTGCCGGAGCCGGGCACCGCGTCGGCGGTCGGGGTGATCCGGGTCCACAGCAGAACGCCGTCCGGGAGCGGATCGCCGGACGCGGTGCCGTGCAGGAAGGCCGGGCCGTCTTCGGCCTCGGCGGCATGGGCGAGGGGGGCCGCCACGAGCGAGGCGACGGCGGCAGTGGCCGCCGCGGCCTTGACTACCGTACGGCGGCGGGGAGTTGTGTGGAGTCTACTGGTCACAACCGATCATATTACTGATCGGTACGGAAATCGGAACAGGCCGGAAGGGGCCGGAACAGGCGAAGGGCGGGCGACCACTGAGAGTTCGCCCGCCCTTCGCCTGGTGCTGCCCGCTGTTACTTCTTCTACTTCTTCAGGGCCGCGTCGAGCGTGGTCTTGAACTCGTCCAGGCTCTGCGGGGTCTCCAGCTTCTCGCCGTCCATCTTGAGGGTCGGCGTGCCCTGGACGCCGCTCTTGCTGAACTTGTCCGACATGTTCAGCGCCCACTTGTCGAAGGTGCCGTCCTTGACGTCCTTCTGGAAGGCGTCGTTGTCCTTGAGGTCGGGCACCTCGTTCGCGACCTTGATCAGATACGCGTCGTCCTTGAACTTGTCGTCGCTCTCCGAGGGGTGGTTCTTCTCGGAGTACAGCGCGGTCTTGTAATCGAGGAACGCGTCCGGGCTCACGTTCAGGGCCGCGCCCAGCGCGCTGAGCGCGTTCCTGGAGCCCTCGCCTGGGGCGGCGTTGTCGATGAAGGTGGCGCCGATGAACTGGACCTTGTACTTCCCGTCCTTGACGTCCTTGTGCAGCTGCTCGCCCGCGGCCTGCTCGAAGGCGGCGCAGGCCGGGCAGCGCGCGTCCTCGTACAGCTCCAGAGTCTTCTTCGCGTCCTTGTCGCCGATGACGACGGTGGTGCCGTCCTCGCCCGTGGCGCCCGCGGGCTTCACCAGCTTCTTGTCCTTGGCCTTGTCCCAGTAGTCGGGCTGCATGCTCTGCACGACCGCGTAGCCGACGCCTCCGGCGGCCGCGAGTACGCCGACGACGACGGCCGCGACGGTCAGCTGGCGGCGCGCCTTGTCCTTCTTGGCCTGCCGCTCGCGCTCGATCCGCAGCCGCTCGCGTGCCGCCCTCTTCGCTTCCTGGCTGTTGCGCTTGCTCATGATGGGGTTCTCCGTGGTCAGTCGTGACGTGGATGGGGGGATCGCCGTACTCGGCTCGCTTCGCTCAGGCGAGGGCGGAGTACGGGGGTCCACGCCGTCCGACGGAGTGGGTCAGCAGACGCAGGCGCAGGCGCGGGGCCGGGGTCCGGCGGGCCTGACGCGGGGTGCCGGGCAGGCCCGCACGGGGCGCCAGGACGACCGCGACCGCGATCAGCAGGGGGCGGAAGGCGAAGCCCAGGGCCGCGCGCAGCAGTTGGGCGAGCGCGCTCTCGCCGCGCCGCAGCCAGCCCGCGGCGCACAGCCCGATGCCCAGATGCGCGCCGAGCAGCAGCCACGCCGTGGACGGTTCGGCGCCGGCCAGCAGCTCGGCGGTGGGGCGGTGCCCGCCAGTCACCTGGGCCAGCGAGCCGCCCACATCGCCGCCGCCGCACAGCACATCGAAGCCGAGCGCGCGCAGCGGGCCCGCGACCGGGCCGCCCGCCTCGCCGTAGCAGACGTCCTGCCCGGTGGTGAAGACCGTGTCGGCGGCCAGCTCCAGCGGGATCAGCAGCGCGGCGATCCGCCAGAAGCCGCGCTCCCGCCCGGCCAGCAGAAACGCCACCAGAAAGACCGCAGCGCTCACGGCGGCGACGGTAGCCAGCGGCAGCGGCGCCTCGGACAGCAGCACATGCGCGGCGGCGGACAGCGTCACGACCAGTGCCGTGAAGAGCGCCGCCCGCAGCGCGCGCAGCTGCGTTCCGGAGATGTCGTCCATCGCCGCAGAGTGTGCCATGTCCCGAGCTAAAGCCCGCCTCAAGGTTCGCTGTGCGCTACGGAGCCGCAATCCGACCGTTACGGAGCAGGTTCACGAAGATCCGGTGGTCCTGGCGGGTCCGCTCGGCGTAGTCGTGCGCGAAGTCCACCAGGAGCGGGGCGAAGGACTCCTCGTCGGCCGCGATCGCCGCGTCGATCGCCCGCTCCGTGCTGAACGGCACCGGCTCCGCGTGCGCCCGCTCGTCGTCCGCGACCGCGTGCAGGGCTGCGGCGGCCCGGCCGAGGTCGCCGACCAGCGCCTCGATCCGCTCGACGTCGTCGACGGCCGACCAGTCCAGGCCCACCGCGTAGGGGGAGAGCTCGGACACCACCTGGCCCGCGCCGTCCAGCTCGGTCCAGCCGAGCCACGGGTCGGCGTGCGCCTGCAGGGCGCGCCGCGCCGCCACCGTGCGGTGGCCCTCGTGCTGGAAGTGCGCGCCGATCGCCGTCCGGTCCGTGAGGTGCCGCGCGACGGCCGGGGCCGCGGCCTGGCGCAGCCGGATCACCACGTCGTTCTCGAAGGCGTCGCTGTGCCCCTCCAACAGGATGTCGTACGCGACCCGGCCGGCGGAGCCGCCGCTGCCGCGCCGCCCCACCACGTCCTTGACGCGGTACGAGTCCGGGCGGGTCAGACTGGAGTCGGGGAGCGTCTCCAGATAGCCGTCGAACGCGGCCAGCACCTTGTACCGCGTCGCGGCGTCCAGCTCGACGGCGTCCGCACGGGGCGCGAAGCGGCGCTCGTGCTCCCGTATCCCGGTCATCGAGTCGAGCAGGGCGACCCGGCTGCGGGTGCGCGCCGCCCGCAGCACGTCGAGCACCGGCCCTTCGGCGGTGTCCAGCGAGAACGGCGGCGCCTCGTCGGTCTTGGCGCCGGTGGCCAGGGCGTGCACACGCTCGCGGTAGGCGGTGGCGAAGCCGCGTATCAGCCCGGTGATCCGCTCGTCGCCGAGGGCCTTCTCATATCCGATGAGCGCCACCGAGGCCGCGAGGCGCCGCAGGTCCCAGGTGAACGGGCCCACGAAGGCCTCGTCGAAACCGCGGGCGTGGAAGACCAGTCGCCCCTGGTCGTCCAGATGGCTGCCGAAGCTCGCCGCGTGCAGGTCGCCGTGGATCCACACGCGCGCCGTGCGGTCGTCCAGATAGGGGCCGTCCGGCCGCTCGCGCGCCAGGTCGTCGTAGAACAGGCAGGCGGCGGCGCGGTAGAACGCGAAGGGGGAGGCCGCGGCCTTCCGGAACCTGGCCAGGGCCGCTTCCGGGTCGGCCGTCAGGAGGTCGCCGAAGGCGGCGGAGCACACGGCGAGGATCTGCTCACCGCGCTGCTCGGCGGTGGGCTGCGGGACCGGCATCGCTGGGCGCCTCCTGGTGCGGTACGTCACGGACAGGTGTTCCGCCCGTACCAACGGATGGGACGCGTGCCGAGTGCCCGCGGAGTGTCAGTGCGCGCCCGTAGACTTCGTAGCTGACCCCACCCGTCCGCCGTGCCCCACCCGTTCGCCCGCGCCGCCCTGCCGCCACGCTTCCCCGGAGGTCCTGAGCCGTGACCAAGCCGCCCTTCACGCACCTGCACGTCCACACCCAGTACTCGCTGCTGGACGGTGCCGCGCGGCTCAAGGACATGTTCAAGGCCTGCAATGAGATGGGCATGACGCATATCGCCATGTCCGACCACGGCAACCTGCACGGGGCGTACGACTTCTTCCACTCGGCGCAGGACGCGGGCGTCACGCCGATCATCGGCATCGAGGCGTATGTGGCCCCGGAGTCGCGGCGCACCAAGCGCAAGATCCAGTGGGGCCAGCCGCACCAGAAGCGGGACGACGTCTCGGGTTCGGGCGGTTACACGCACAAGACGATCTGGGCGCACAACAAGACCGGCCTGCACAACCTCTTCCGGCTCTCGTCGGACGCGTACGCCGAAGGCTGGCTGCAGAAGTGGCCGCGGATGGACAAGGAGTCCATCTCCCAGTGGTCCGAGGGCCTGATCGCGTCCACCGGCTGCCCCTCGGGCGAGCTGCAGACCCGGCTGCGCCTCGGCCAGTACGAGGAGGCGCGCAAGGCCGCGGGCGAGTACCAGGACATCTTCGGCAAGGACAAGTACTTCCTGGAGCTGATGGACCACGGCATCGAGATCGAGCGGCGGGTCCGCGAGGACCTGCTGAAGATCGGCAAGGAGCTGGGCATCCCGCCGCTGGTCACCAACGACTCGCACTACACCTACGCGCACGAGTCCACCGCCCATGACGCGCTGCTGTGCATCCAGACCGGCAAGAACCTCTCCGACCCGGACCGCTTCCGCTTCGACGGCACCGGGTACTACCTGAAGTCGACGGACGAGATGTACGCCATCGACTCGTCGGACGCCTGGCAGGAGGGCTGCCGCAACACCCTGCTGGTCGCCGAGCAGATCGACACCTCCGGGATGTTCGAGAAGCGCGACCTGATGCCGAAGTTCGAGATCCCCGAGGGCTACACCGAGGTCACCTGGTTCCAGGAGGAGGTCCGGACCGGCATGAACCGCCGGTTTCCGGGCGGCGTCCCCGAAGACCGCCAGAAGCAGGCGGAGTACGAGATGGACGTCATCATCCAGATGGGCTTCCCCGGATACTTCCTGGTGGTCGCCGACTTCATCATGTGGGCGAAGCGCAACGGCATCGCGGTGGGCCCCGGCCGCGGCTCGGCGGCCGGTTCGATCGTGGCGTACGCGATGGGCATCACCGACCTGGACCCGATCGAGCACGGCCTGATCTTCGAGCGGTTCCTCAACCCCGAGCGCGTCTCGATGCCCGACGTCGACATCGACTTCGACGAGCGCAGGCGCGTCGAGGTGATCCGGTATGTGACCGAGAAGTACGGCGCCGACAAGGTCGCCATGATCGGCACCTACGGCAAGATCAAGGCCAAGAACGCGATCAAGGACTCCGCGCGCGTGCTCGGCTACCCGTACGCGATGGGCGACCGGCTCACCAAGGCGATGCCCGCCGACGTCCTCGGCAAGGGCATCGACCTCGACGGCATCACCAACCCCGAGCACCCCCGCTACAGCGAGGCGGGCGAGATCCGGGGGATGTACGAGAACGAACCGGACGTGAAGAAGGTCATCGACACCGCCAAGGGCGTCGAGGGCCTGGTCCGGCAGATGGGCGTGCACGCGGCGGGCGTGATCATGTCCAGCGAGACCATCACCGACCACGCCCCGGTGTGGGTGCGGCACACCGACGGCGTCACCATCACCCAGTGGGACTACCCGCAGTGCGAGTCGCTCGGCCTGCTGAAGATGGACTTCCTGGGCCTGCGCAACCTCACGATCATGGACGACGCCGTCAAGATGGTGAAGGCCAACAAGGGCGTCGAGTTGGAGATGCTCTCCATCCCGCTCGACGACCCCAAGACCTACGAGATGCTCTGCCGCGGTGACACGCTCGGCGTCTTCCAGTTCGACGGCGGTCCGATGCGCTCGCTGCTGCGCCTGATGAAGCCCGACAACTTCGAGGACATCTCCGCCGTCTCGGCCCTCTACCGCCCCGGCCCGATGGGCATGGACTCGCACACCAACTACGCGCTGCGCAAGAACGGCGCGCAGGAGATCACCCCGATCCACAAGGAGCTGGAGGAGCCCCTCAAGGAGGTGCTCGGCCTCACCTACGGCCTGATCGTCTACCAGGAGCAGGTGCAGAAGGCCGCCCAGATCGTCGCGGGCTACTCGCTCGGCGAGGCCGACGTGCTGCGCCGGGTGATGGGCAAGAAGAAGCCCGAGGAGCTGGCGAAGAACTTCGGCATCTTCCAGGCGGGCGCCCGGAAGAAGGGCTTCTCGGACGAGGCGATCCAGGCCCTGTGGGACGTTCTGGTGCCGTTCGCCGGATACGCCTTCAACAAGGCGCACTCCTCCGCGTACGGACTGGTCACCTACTGGACCGCCTATCTGAAGGCGAACTACCCGGCCGAGTACATGGCCGCGCTGCTCACCTCGGTCAAGGACGACAAGGACAAGTCGGCGGTCTACCTGAACGAATGCCGCCGTATGGGCATCAAGGTACTTCCGCCCAATGTCAATGAATCCGAACAGAATTTCGCCGCACAGGGCGACGATGTGATTCTCTTCGGTCTCTCCGCGGTCCGTAACGTCGGCACCAACGTCGTCGAATCGATCATCCGCAGCCGCAAGGCCAAGGGGAAGTACGCCTCCTTCCCCGACTATCTCGACAAGGTCGAGGCCACCGCCTGCAACAAGCGCACCACCGAGTCGCTGATCAAGGCGGGCGCCTTCGACACCATGGGCCACACCCGCAAGGGCCTCACCGCCCAGTACGAGCCCATGATCGACAACGTGGTGCAGGTCAAGCGCAAGGAGGCCGAGGGGCAGTTCGACCTCTTCGGCGGCATGGGCGACGAGGGCGGCGCCGACGAGCCCGGCTTCGGGCTCGACGTGCAGTTCTCCGACGACGAGTGGGAGAAGGGCTATCTGCTCGCCCAGGAGCGCGAGATGCTCGGCCTGTACGTCTCCGACCACCCGCTGTTCGGCCTGGAGCACGTGCTGTCCGACAAGGCCGACGCCGGGATCGGGCAGCTCACCGGCGGCGACTACGCCGACGGCTCGGTGGTCACCATCGGCGGCATCATCTCCGGACTCCAGCGCAAGATGACCAAGCAGGGCAACGCCTGGGCCATCGCCACGGTCGAGGACCTGGCGGGCTCGATCGAGTGCATGTTCTTCCCGGCCACCTACCAGCTGGTGTCGACCCAGCTCGTCGAGGACGCCGTCGTCTTCGTCAAGGGCCGCCTCGACAAGCGTGAGGACGTCCCCCGCCTGGTCGCCATGGAACTCCAGGTACCCGACCTGTCGAACGCGGGCGCCAACGCCCCGGTGATCATCACCATCCCGACGGTGAAGGTCACCCCGCCGATGGTCGGCCGCCTCGGCGAGATCCTCGGCCACCACAAGGGCAACTCCGAGGTGCGGATCAAGCTCCAGGGCGCCCGCAAGACCACGGTGCTGCGGCTCGACCGGCACCGGGTGCAGCCGGACCCGGCGCTCTTCGGCGACCTCAAGGTGCTGCTCGGGCCGTCCTGCCTGGCGGGCTGACCCGGAGCGGAGGCCCCTCGACGTGGGTGCGTGCCTCAGTTGTGGCCGAACTTCTTCGTCTTCTTGCTGTGCTCTCCGAAGTCACCGGAGCGGGACCGATCCGAGGACGGCGCCTCGGGCGCGGCGGACTTGACCGCCTGCTCGGCCTCGCGCTGGTTCTGCTGAGCGGCGCGCTCGGCCCGCTCGGCGCCGCGATGCTGATCGCCACCCTGCTTGCGATGCTTGTGCTTGGCCATGGTGACTGCCTCCTGCGGGGGGAACTGGGGCCAGACCTGCATCAGACTCACACAGGTTGACAAAGCGCGCATTTCAGGGAATTACCGTGCGTCATAAGACTTGGCGGAGAGCAATTCCCCGATACGCCACGCCGAAGATCCAGTTCCGGCCGTTAACCCTCGCGGCTTCGGGCAGACTCGAAGGTAAACCCGAAGCAGACCCGCTCCCGACGCGTGAATCCGCGGAGCCCAAGCGAAAGAGGGTGGAACGCATGGACCGCTGCGTCGTCCTGGTGGACGCCGGCTATCTGCTGGGCGCCGCCGCGAGTCTCCTCGCCGGAGAACCCTCACGGTCACGGATCACCGTCGACCACGCGGCGCTCATCCAGGGGCTGCGAGAGCGCGCCGAATCCGACACCGCGCAGCCCCTGCTGCGGATCTACTGGTTCGACGGCGCCCCGGACCGGGTCCCCCAGCCCGAGCACCGCCGCCTGCGCGTGATGCCGCGGGTCACCGTACGGCTCGGCGCGCTCACCCGCAGCGACGGACGCTGGGCGCAGAAGGGCGTGGACGCCGCCATGCACGCCGAGCTCACCGAACTGGCCCGCAACCGCGCCTGCTCCGACGTGGTCCTGGTGACCGGCGACGGCGACCTGCTGCCCGGCCTGATGTCCGCCAAGGAACACGGCGTCGCCGTCCACCTGTGGGCCGTCCAGGCCGCCGACGGCGACTACAACCAGTCCGAGGACCTGGTCGCCGAGGCCGACGAGCGCCGGGTCCTGGACCGGGCCTGGATCACCCGCGCGGTACGGGCCAAGGAGCTCACCGGGGTCTGCGCGCCACAGCCCGCGCGCCCGGAGATCGCCGCGATCCTCTCCGCGCCGCTGCCCGAGTCCGCCGTCGCGTCCGCCCCCGCCGAGCACCCGGCCGACCAGCCCGCCGCCGCGTCGAACGGCGCCGCGCCCGCCCGCACCGGGCACGACGGCGCGGACCGCCCCGCCGCCAAGGGCGTGCCCACCCCCAAGGACCTCGCCGCGCTGCGCGCCCCCGCCTCGCAGCCCGCCCCGCCGCACCCCGCCAGCGCCACCCTGCGCTGGTCGTCCGAGAAGGGCTGGGTGGAACGCCCGGCCCCCGCACCGGACCCGGCCGACGTCGCCGCGCTGCCCACCCTGGCCCAGCTGACCACGGCCGAGCAGCGCTGGGCCGACCGCGAGGAGGACATCACCACCGTCGGCGGCGACCCGTACGAGGTCGGGCAGGTCTTCGCCCGCCGCTGGACGGCCCGGCTGCCCGACCCGGCCGGGCTGCAGAAGCTGTCCACGATGTATCCGCGCATCCCGCACCGCGTCGACGGCGAGCTGCTCCGGTACGCCGCGCGCTTCGGTCTGCTCGCCCACAAGGACGACCAGATCGACGAGCACGACCGGTACGCGATCCGGGCCGGGTTCTGGCGGGAGATCGATGTGCGCACGGCGGCGGAGCCCGCGCCGGCCAGCGAGTGAGCCGGGTACGGGCCCTGGCACGACGCCTCGCCCATCGCGGCGCTCATTGCGGCACCCCCGAAGAACTTTCACCCTCTGGAACCCCGTAGGCTCGTCCCTCGTGGATACGCGCACGGAACCCCCGGCACACGGTGACGACGCCGTGTGCGTGGTGCGTGACCTGGTCAAGACCTACCCCTCGACGCGGGGCAGGCGCGGGGCGCCCGCGACACCCGAGGTGCGGGCCACCGACGGGGTGAGCATCGACGTACGGCGCGGGGAGATCTTCGGCCTGCTCGGACCCAACGGCGCGGGAAAGTCCACCCTGGTACGCCAGCTGACCGGCCTGATGCGCCCGGACGCGGGACGGGTCGAGATCCTCGGACACGACCTCGTGCGCCACCCCGAGCGCGCCGCCCGCATCCTCGCCTACCTCGGCCAGGAGTCCACCGCGCTCGACGAACTCACCGTGGCGCTCGCCGCGGAGACCACCGGACGGCTGCGCGGCCTCGACGCGCGGCGGGCCAGGACCGAGCGGGACGAGGTGCTGGCCGAACTGGGACTCGACGACCTCGCCGGACGCCCCCTGAAGAAGCTGTCCGGCGGCCAGCGGCGGCTCGCCTGCTTCGCCGCCGCGCTGGTGGGGGAGCGGCCCCTGCTGGTACTCGACGAGCCGACCACCGGCATGGACCCCGTCGCACGGCGCGCCGTGTGGGCCGCCGTGGACCGGCGCCGCGCCCAGCACGGCACGACCGTGCTGCTGGTCACCCACAACGTCATCGAGGCCGAGACGGTGCTCGACCGCGTCGCCGTACTGGAGCGGGGCAAGGTCATCGCCTGCGACACCCCCACCGGCCTCAAGAACGAGGTCGCCGGTGAGGTGCGGCTCGAACTCGTCTGGCGGGAGCGCGCCCCCCTGGACGTCCCCGAGGTCGCCGCGCTGCGCGCCTTCGCCGAAGAGACCGGACGGCACTGGGCCCTGCGCCTGGCCCCGGACGAGGCCCGCGCCGCGGTGGCCGCCGTCACCGGCGGCGAGGCCTTCGCGGCGCTGGACGACTTCACGCTGGCCACGCCGAGCCTGGAGGACGTCTACCTCGCACTCGGCGGCCGTACGAAGGGCCTGGTGAAGGCGTGACCAGCGGCGTGCGCGGAGCAGGTCCCGAGCGGACAGGAGCAGCGTGAGGTGAGTCTCGTACGTCAGCAACCCGCTGCCGACACCGGGCGGGCGTCCCGCGACCGGGCGCCCGAGGCCGGTGCCGCGGCCCCGCTCGCGCCGCGTGCGCGCCTGCTGCCCGCGCTCGCGGCCGTCTACCGGGCGCAGCTCTCGCGGGCCCGCGTGGCCCGGATCCCGCTGCTGTTCGTCGCGACCTTCCAGTCCGTCGGGATCATGGTCCTGATGCGGGGCGTCGTGGACGGCGGGGCCGAGGCGCGGGCCGTCGTCGCCGGGTCGTCGGTCCTCGTCGTGGCGTTCGTGGCGCTCAACCTGCTAGCCCAGTACTTCGGCCAGCTGCGCGCGGGCGGCGGTCTCGATCACTACGCGACGCTGCCGGTGCCGCCCGCGTCGGTGGTGCTCGGCACGGCCGCCGCGTACGCCTCCTTCACCGTGCCCGGCACCGCCGTGACGGCGGTCGTCGGCAGCGCGCTGTTCGGGCTGCCCCTCACCCACCTGTGGGTGCTGGTCGCGGTGATCCCGCTGTCCGGGGCCGCGCTCGCCGGGCTCGGCGCGGCGCTCGGGCTGCTCGCGCCGCGGCAGGAGCTGGCGACGCTGCTCGGCCAGCTGGGCATGTCGGCCGCGCTGCTGCTCGGGGTGCTGCCCGCGGACCGGCTGCCGCTGGTCGTGCAGTACGCGCGCGACCTGCTGCCCTCCACCTACGGCGTCGAGGCCTTCGCCCGCACGTTCGACGCGCACCCCGACTGGGCGGCCGTCGCGCTCGACCTCACGGTCTGCGCGGCAGTCGGCGTCGCCTCGCTCGCGGCGGCCACCTGGGCGTACCGGCGCGCGGCCGTACGCTGACCCGCGCGCCCTGGCCTCGGGGCGCGGGCCGGGGCCTGGCACGATGGCAGGGTGACCGCACCTCTGACGCCGCCCCACCAGCCGTCCCCGGATCAGCAGCAGGACCCCTGGGGGCCCCCGCCGCCCGGCGAGGCCCCGCCGTCTTCGACGTACGAGGACGCGGGGCCCGGACTGAAGGCCGAACTGCGCGAGGCCGTGCTGATCGCGGTCGCGGTGGCCGTCGCGGGCGGGCTGCTGCTCGGGCTGCTGTGGGCGTGGCTCGCGCCTCGGGTCCCGCTGATCTCGAACGGCGAGGCCGTCTTCCTGCGGGAGAACGAGGGCGAGCAGGCGATCGGAGCCGACGGGACGTTTCTGCTGCTGGCGCTCGCCTTCGGTCTCGTCAGCGCGGTGGCGGTCTTCCTGCTGCGCAAGCGCGGCGGGATTCCGCTGGTGATCGGCCTGACCGTGGGCGGGCTGCTCGGCTCGGTGCTGGCCTGGCGGTTCGGCATCTGGCTCGGGCCTGGCGGGGACGTGGTGGCGCGCGCCAAGGCGGCGGGCGCGGGTGAGCCGTTCGACGCGCCGCTGAAGCTGGCCGCCAAGGGCACGCTGCTGACCTGGCCGATCGTGTCCATGGCCGTCCTGCTGGCCCTCACGGCGCTCTTCGCCCCCCGCGCCCCGGAGCCGCACGCGGCCCCCGCACCCCCGCCGCCCCATCCCCCCGAACAGCAGCCGTCGCCACCGACGCCCTAGGCCCTGCCGCCCTAGCGGCCGCGAAAGGCGGCCCCAGGGCCCGTCCGGAAGTCGCGGGCCGGGCCATGCCTGAGGCGTGGTGAGAGGGCACCGCGTGGCGAGGCCGGCCTGATCCGCCAGGCGGGCTCTAAGCCGGGCGGCGGCCGTGGTTGGCCCGGCCTTTTCTGATCCGCCACTTCCGCTTGCGCGTCTTCTTCGACATGCTCATGTACTTAGTCGCGCCGGGGAGCTTCGTCGAGGTGTCAAACACGCCCGATCGGGGCCAGTACCGCGTCCGTCAGCTCGGCCAGGTCCCCCGGCGCCAGCTCGGCCTCCAGGCCGCGGCGGCCCGCCGAGACGCAGATCGTGGCGTGCGCGGCGGCCGACGCGTCCAGCACCGTGCGCAGCTTCCTGCGCTGGCCGAGCGGGGAGATCCCGCCGCGCACATACCCCGTGCTGCGCTCCGCCGCGGCCGGGTCAGCCATCACCGCGCGCTTGCCGCCGACCGCCGCGGCCAGCGCCTTGAGGTCGAGCGAACCCGCGACCGGCACCACGGCCACCGTCAGCGCCCCGTCCACCTCGGCCAGCAGCGTCTTGAACACCCGTTCGGGCGGCACGCCCATCGCCTCGGCCGCCTCCTCGCCGTAGGAGGCGTGCGCCGGGTCGTGCGCGTACTGGTGCAGCGTGTGCGGGGTGCCCGCGGCGCTGAGCGCGACCGTGGCGGGGGTGCCGCCGGACTGCGCCCCCTTGGGCTGCTTCTTCTGCTTCTTCGCCACCTCGAGCGAGCCTTCCGTCAGTTGAGGCTGGTCGGGCCCCGCGTCAGCTCGACCGCGGGCAACGACGGCAGGTTACGGATCACCGCGGTCTCCGCGCGAAGGAGTTTCAGCTCGTCCCGCAGCCGGGACGCGGTGTCGGGCGCCTGGAGCAGCCGCTGCCGGGTCGGCGTGTCGAGCACCGCGGCCGCGGCGACCAGATACGACACCACGGACGGCTCGTCCGGCAGCTCCGAGCCCGTCGACAGCGACCGCTCCCGCGCCCCGGCCAGCCGCTTCTGGTACGTCCGGAAGGCACGCAGCACCCCGTCGGCGAGCGCGCCCGCGTCGTCGCCCGGCTCCTCCTCCAGCTCCTCCAGCTCGGCCGTCAGATACGGGCCGGAAGCGTCGACGGAGAGCAGCCGGACACGGGTGGTGCCGGTGGCGAGCACCTCGAAGCCGCCGTTCGAGCGCTCTCGTACGGTCGCCGCGTCCGCGATACAGCCCACCTGGTGGAAGGCCTTGATCGGGTCGTCGCCGAACCCGACGGCGGGCCCGCGCTCGACGGTCGCCGTCGGGTCCGGCATGCCGGGCGCCACGTGCGCGACCTCCAGGCCGTCGCGGATCGCGACGACGGCGAAGCGGCGCGGTTCGTCGGAGTCGTCGGGCACCGCCTTCACGAGGTCGCGCATCATGGCGCGATAACGCTCCTCGAAGACGTTCAGCGGCAGCACGAGGCCGGGGAACAGCACGGTGTTCAGCGGGAAGAGCGGGAGTCGGACGGTGGTCACGATCCCGAAGCCTAATGGCCGCTCAGGGTGGACCGGGGCGGTGGTGCCCGATCCGGGGACGCAGCGGGGTCATGGCGGCCACCTGCAGGCGTACGCCGTCGCGCAGTTCGAGGAACTCGCCGAGCGGGTCGCCGGAGATCCGGTCCCAGGGGAAGGATGTCGCGTAGGGGCCGATCAGCCGCAGCTGCTCCAGCGCGTCGGCCGCGCGGCCCAGGCGCACCAGGACGTACGCCAGCAGGTTGCGCACCTCGGCGGGGTACGGGTCGGCCCGCTCGTACGCGCCCGAGAGGGCGATCGCGCGGTCCGCGGCCGCGTCCAGACGCTCGACCGGTACGGCGCTCCCGCCACGGCCGGGGTGCTGCAGGCAGGCGAAGGCGGCGCGCACCGGGAGCGCCCGCACCAGGGAGCCGGGCAGCGTGTCGGCGGCGGCCTGTTCGGCGAAGTCGAAGCAGGTGCGGTGCGAGCCGTACCAGGTGGCGGAGAGGTACTGCAGGGCCGCCGTGTGGCAGCCGTAGTGGTGCGGGGAGCGCCGGACCGCCTCGGACCACAGCTCGTCGAACGCGGAGTGCGCGGCGCCCACGCCCCGCGCGTGGTCCAGGGCGATGCGCCAGGGCACCGGGTCGCCCGGCACGGCCTCGGCGGCCACGGCGATCAGCGGGGCGACCTCGCGCAGGCGCGTGGCGCGGGCCGGGGACTCCCAGCTGTGACGCAGCGCGAGCTCCGCCCTGAGCAGGGCGACGTCCGGGTCCCGAGGGGCCGCGGCCCGCCAGCGCGCGAACCACTCGGGGCGGCCGCGGGCGAACGTGGCCAGGCGCAGGAGATAGCGGTCGCGGTTCTCCCACTCGGCGGCTTCGCGGCTCGCGGCGAGCAGCTCGGCGGCCGGGCCGTGGTCGCCCTGGCTCGCGGCGGCGAGTGCCGGGCCGAGGCGGACGTCCGGCGCGTCGAGCAGCACCTCACCGTCGGCGGGCAGCTCGTCGGCGAGCTGCGGAGCGTGCTTGATCATCCGGGCCGTACGAGCGAGCGCGTGCAGCAGGACCATGGCCGGGGGCCCCTTCCGTTGCGTCTGGTCAGGACGCTCCTTGACGGTTGCGCTAGCAAGACACGGTGGGGTGGGGGAGGGTTGTACGGCTCGGCGTAACGATTCCGCGCACCGGTGCGTACGCGACACGCCCCAGCCAAGTCAGCCCCGGCCAAGTCAGCCTCAGCCAAGTCAGCCCCGCCCGTCGCGCCCACGCCGGTCAGCCCGTCTCACCCGCCCGCCCGGTCAGCCCGGCCTCAGCCGCGCCGGAGCAACCGGGTGGCCCCCGCTGCCACCGTCGTGGCCAGCACCCACCCCAGCAGTACCAGCACCGCCGTCGCCCACTGCCAGTACCCCGTCATCCGCCACTCGCCCTGCTGCCCCAGGTTGATCACCGGCACCAGCACGTCCAGGGCGTACAGCGACGCGTTCCAGGCCGGACCCTCGCCCGGCTTGCGCTCCCGCGGCTCGTGCCGCGAGAAGGCGACCGCGCTCGCCGCCCACAGCAGGGCCATCCACACCGCGGCCCGGCCCGGCCGGTACCCGTACGCCACGGTCCAGTCCTGGAGGTACCCCCAGGCCTTGCCCGCCAGCGGCAGCGTCTCGCGGCGGCGGCGCTGCTTGGCGAGCAGCACCTCGCGGGCGTCCGCGTCCTCGCCGCTCCCGCGCAGCACGGCGGCCAGCTTCTCGTACGGCTCCGGGCTGTACTCGGGCGTGGCGGCCTCCACCCAGGCCAGCCGCCGGTTCAGCGGGAAGCTGCCGGTCGGGATGAGGATCTCGTAGCTGAACCCGGCCATCCGCAGACCGCCGGGACCCGGCCAGCTGGCCGCGCTGTCGATGAGGTTGGTCACCTTGGCGCCGTTGAGCACCACCGTGCCGCGCTGCGGGCGCTCCCCGAGGAAGCGCAGCTCCGGCGTCTGGATGCGGCGCAGCGACACTTCCTGCTCGCGCTCCAGCGTGAAGCTGGCCTGGGTGAGGTCGAGCGCCTCACCGATCCGGCCGTCGTCGAGGCGGACGCCGCCGTGGCACTCGAAGCGCTGTACGCGTACGCCGCGCGCCGGGGTCGAGCCGCCGGTCACCGTGGGGTTGCTGACCGCGGCGGGCGTCAGATAGAGGGTGTGCTCGACCGTGAGCTGCGGGGCGTTGAGCGCCCGGTCGCCGTACGGATGTACGAGCTGACTGCCGCGCAGGCTGAACGAGCCGCCCACCTGCGCCCCGCGCAGACTGATCTCGCCGTCCGCCCTGAGCAGCTCGGCGTGCAGGTCCTGGCTCACGGTGACGCCGTCGCCCAGGAGCGCGTGATGACTCTGATCGCAGTGCAGCACGGCCTGGCTGAGCAGCAGGTCGGTGCCGATCTGGGCGTCGGTCAGCCGGATGCCCCGGTGCACCCGGCAGCGCGGCAGATGCAGGTCGCCCTCGGTGCGCAGCCGGGCCGCCTCCAGACGCGGGATCGAGCAGTTCACCAGGCGCAGCGTGGTGAAACGGCTCTCCGGTAACAGCACCTCGTTCTCGAACCGGCAGCCGGTCAGTTCCACGTACGGGGTGACCGCGCCGCCCGCCACGTCCAGCGTGCCGGTGATCTGCACGCCCCTGAGCTTCACCGACGACACCCGGCCGGGCAGCGCGGGCGGCCCGTCGAGCAGCAGCAGCGCGAGGATCCGGGCCCGCACACTGCGCTCGGGCCCCCAGCGGCGGCCGCCGTGCGGATCGTCCCCGTCGCGGTCGCCCACGGTCAGGTCGTAGCGGCTGCCGTTCTGGAACGCCTGCCACATCAGCACCTCGGCGGCTGTCAGCCCGAGGCCTTCCGGCGGATCGTCGGTGCGCCTGTCGACCACGGCCGTTCTTCCCTCCCCGTTTCCCCGCAGTTCCCTGCTCTGCGGTCCTGCTCTGCGGTCCTGCCCTGTGGTCCCGTCCTGTGTGGGTCCCTGTCCCGTGGGTCCCTGCCGTCACCCGGTTGATGCCCACTGAGTGACCAGGCGAACGCTAGGGCGTGTTTCGGAAGTCCCTTCTGCCGCGCGACGCCCGGCACGCACTCTCGCCGCACCGGACGCAGACCCAAGTACGTCCAGTACGAGGGCCTGCACCCGGCACGCCGAGAGCACGCACCGGACGCCGCGCGGCCGCCCTTCGGGCGACGAAGGGACTTCCGAAACACGCCCTAGTGGTGCGGGAGGTCCCGCGGTGCGTGTATCAGCCAGTGATACGGGCGACCAGTGCCGGTGAGCAGTCTGCGAGAATTAGGGCTGTGATCTCTCGAATCGATCTGCGCGGCGAAGCCCTCCCCGAGGGCGGCGCCCTGCGCGACCTGCTGCCCCGTGCCGAGTTCGACGTGGCGGCCGCCCTGGAGAAGGTGCGGCCCATCTGCGAGGACGTGCATCATCGGGGCACCGCGGCACTGATCGAGTACGCGGAGGAGTACGACGGCGTCCGCCTGGAGCGGGTACGGGTGCCCGCCGCCGCGCTGGCCGACGCGCTGGAGCGCCTCGACCCGACGGTGCGGGCCGCCCTGGAGGAGTCCATCCGCCGCGCCAGGCTGGTGCACCGCGCGCAGCGCCGCGCCCCGCACACCACCCAGGTCGCGCCCGGCGGCACGGTGACCGAGAAGTGGGTTCCGGTCGACCGGGTCGGTCTGTACGCGCCCGGCGGGCGGTCGGTGTACCCGTCCTCCGTGATCATGAACGCGGTTCCGGCGCAGGAGGCCGGTGTGCCGTCCATGGCGCTCGCGTCCCCGCCGCAGAAGGAGTTCGACGGGCTGCCGCACCCGACGATCCTGGCCGCCTGCGCGCTCCTCGGCATCGACGAGGTGTACGCGGCGGGCGGCGCCCAGGCCGTCGCCATGTTCGCGTACGGCACCGAGCGGCCCGGCGACCCCGACGGCTGCGCACCGGCCACCATGGTCACCGGCCCCGGCAACATCTGGGTCGCCGCGGCCAAGCGCTACTTCACCGGCCGGATCGGCATCGACGCCGAGGCGGGCCCGACCGAGATCGCGGTCCTCGCTGACTCGACCGCAGACCCGGCCCATGTCGCCGCCGATCTGATCAGCCAGGCCGAGCACGACCCGATGGCCGCGGCCGTGCTGGTCACCGACTCGGCCGAGCTCGCCGACGCGGTGGACAAGGAGCTCGACACCCAGGTCGCCGCGACCAAGCACATCGACGACCGCATCGTCCCGGCGCTCCAGGGCAAGCAGTCCGCCACCGTCCTGGTCGACGGCCTCGAAGAGGGCCTGCGGGTCGTGGACGCGTACGGCGCCGAGCACCTGGAGATCCAGACGGCCGACGCGGCGGCCCTCGCCGAGCGGGTCCGCAACGCGGGCGCGATCTTCGTCGGCCCGTACGCCCCCGTGTCGCTGGGCGACTACTGCGCGGGCTCCAACCACGTGCTGCCCACCGGCGGCTGCGCCTGCCACTCCTCGGGTCTGTCCGTGCAGTCCTTCCTGCGCGGCATCCACATCGTCGACTACACGCGCGACGCGCTCGCCGACGTCGCCCATCACGTCGTCACGCTCGCCGACGCGGAGGATCTGCCCGCGCACGGCGCCGCGATCAAGGCGAGGTTCGGGTGGAAGGTGCCAGGCCAGTGAATCCCCGGCGAGATCCCCGGCAAGAGGGTTCCCCCGTACGCATCGACGACCTGCCGATCCGGGACGAGCTGCGCGGCAAGTCCCCGTACGGCGCGCCGCAGCTCGACGTCCCCGTCCAGCTGAACACCAACGAGAACCCGTACCCGCTGCCCGAACCGCTCGTCGAGCGCATCGCCGAGCGGGTACGCGAGGCCGCCCGCGGCCTCAACCGCTACCCCGACCGGGACGCGGTCGAGCTGCGCACCGAGCTGGCCCGCTACCTCACCCGCACCGGCGGCCACCCGCTGACCCCGGCGAACGTCTGGGCGGCCAACGGCTCCAACGAAGTGCTCCAGCAGCTGCTGCAGACCTTCGGCGGGCCAGGCCGCAGCGCGATCGGCTTCGAGCCCTCGTACTCGATGCACGCGCTGATCTCGCGCGGCACCGGCACCGGCTGGATCTCCGGGCCGCGCCGCGACGACTTCACCGTCGACGTCGCGGCCGCCGAGCGGGCCATCGCCGAGCACCGCCCAGACGTCGTCTTCATCACCTCGCCCAACAACCCCACCGGCACCGCCGTCGAGGCCGACACGGTCCGCGCGCTGTACGAGGCCGCCCAGGCCGCGCGTGCTGATCAAGGTTTGGCTTCGCTGGTCGTGGTGGACGAGGCGTACGTCGAGTTCAGCCACCGGCCCTCGCTGCTGCCGCTGCTCGAAGGCCGCCCGAACCTGGTCGTCTCGCGCACCATGTCCAAGGCCTTCGGCGCCGCCGGGCTGCGCCTGGGCTATCTGGCCGCCGACCCCGCCGTGGTCGACGCCGTACAGCTGGTGCGCCTGCCGTACCACCTGTCAGCCGTCACGCAGGCCACCGCGCTGGCCGCCCTGGAGCACACCGATACGCTGCTCGGGTACGTCGACCAGCTCAAGAAGGAGCGGGACCGGCTGGTCAGCGAGCTGCGCGCGATGGGCTGCGAGGTGACCGAGTCCGACGCTAACTTCGTGCAGTTCGGACGGTTCGACGACAGTCACACCGCCTGGCGGCGGATCCTCGACCAGGGCGTCCTGGTCCGGGACAACGGCGTACCGGGCTGGCTGCGGGTCACCGCGGGCACCCCGGCCGAGAACGACGCGTTCCTCGAAGCGGTACGCGCACTGATGACGGAACGCGGCGAGAACCGCAGCAAGAGGGAGCAGAGCGCATGAGCCGCATCGGCCGTGTTGAGCGCACCACCAAGGAGACCTCCGTCCTCGTCGAGGTCAACCTCGACGGCACCGGGAAGATCGATGTGTCGACCGGGGTCGGCTTCTACGACCACATGCTCGACCAGCTCGGGCGGCACGGTCTGTTCGACCTGACCGTCAAGACCGACGGCGATCTGCACATCGACTCGCACCACACCATCGAGGACACCGCGCTCGCGCTCGGGGCCGCCTTCAAGCAGGCACTCGGCGACAAGGCCGGGATCTACCGCTTCGGCAACTGCACCGTCCCGCTGGACGAGTCGCTGGCCCAGGTGACCGTGGACCTGTCCGGGCGCCCCTACCTGGTGCACACCGAGCCGGAGAACATGGCGCCGATGATCGGCGCGTACGACACCACCATGACCCGGCACATCCTGGAGTCCTTCGTGGCGCAGGCGCAGATCGCCCTGCACGTCCACGTTCCGTACGGGCGCAACGCGCACCACATCGTGGAGTGCCAGTTCAAGGCCCTGGCCCGCGCCCTGCGCTACGCGTGCGAGCCCGACCCGCGGGCCGCCGGAATGATCCCCTCCACGAAGGGCGCGCTGTAGAGCCATGAACGGCGTATCCACCGCACTCATCTTCGTGGGGCTCTTCTTCCTCGGCGGAGTGATCTCCTTCGTGAAGCAGAAGCAGTCCACCAGCCTGGTCGTCCTGCTGTCGATCGGCGCCGCGATGTGTCTCGGCGCGGGCATCCTCCGGTTGGAGGCCTTCCAGTGAGTTCCCCGAGCGCCTCCGCCGCCAAGCGCGTCGTCGTCTTCGACTACGGCTTCGGAAACGTACGGTCCGCCGAGCGCGCCCTGGCCCGTGCCGGGGCCGACGTCGAGATCACCCGCGACTACGACAAGGCCATGAACGCCGACGGGCTGCTGGTCCCCGGCGTCGGCGCCTTCTCGGCCTGCATGGACGGGCTGCGGCGGGCGCGCGGCGACTGGATCGTGGGGCGCCGGCTGTCCGGCGGCCGCCCGGTGATGGGCATCTGCGTCGGCATGCAGATCCTGTTCTCGCGCGGCATCGAGCACGGCGTCGAGGCCGAAGGCCTGGACGAGTGGCCCGGCACGGTCGGCCCGCTCAAGGCGCCGGTCGTCCCGCACATGGGCTGGAACACCGTCGACGCCCCCGCCGACTCCCGGCTGTTCGCGGGCCTGGACGCCGACGCCCGCTACTACTTCGTGCACTCCTACGCGGTCCACGACTGGTCGCTGGAGATCGCCAACCCCGCGATGCGCGCCCCCAGCGTCAGCTGGACCACGCACGGCGAGCCCTTCGTCGCCGCCGTCGAGAACGGCGCGCTGTGGGCCACCCAGTTCCACCCCGAGAAGTCCGGCGACGCCGGAGCCCAGCTGCTGACCAACTGGATCGGAACGCTCTGATGTCCAACCCCTCCAAGCTCGAACTGCTCCCCGCCGTCGACGTCCGCGACGGCCAGGCCGTCCGCCTGGTGCACGGCGAGTCCGGCACGGAGACCTCCTACGGCTCCCCGCTGGAGGCCGCCCTGGCCTGGCAGCGCTCCGGGGCCGAGTGGCTGCACCTGGTGGACCTGGACGCCGCGTTCGGCACCGGCGACAACCGCGCCCTGATCGCCGAGGTCGCCGGGGCCATGGACATCAAGGTCGAACTGTCCGGCGGCATCCGCGACGACGACACCCTCGCGGCCGCGCTCGCCACCGGCTGCACCCGCGTCAACCTGGGCACCGCGGCCCTGGAGACCCCCGAGTGGGTCGCCAAGGTCATCGCCGAGCACGGCGACAAGATCGCCGTCGGCCTCGACGTCCGCGGCACGACCCTGCGCGGCCGCGGCTGGACCCGCGACGGCGGCGACCTCTACGAGACCCTGGAGCGCCTCAACGCCGAGGGCTGCGCCCGCTATGTCGTCACCGACATCGCCAAGGACGGCACCCTCCAGGGCCCCAACCTGGAGCTGCTGGAGAACGTCTGTGCGGCCACCGACCGCCCCGTCGTCGCCTCCGGCGGCGTCTCCTCGCTGGACGACCTGCGGGCCATCGCCGCGCTCGTCCCGCGGGGCGTCGAGGGCTCCATCGTCGGCAAGGCGCTGTACGCGAAGGCGTTCACGCTGGAAGAGGCGCTGGAGGCCGTGTCGTCATGACCTCCAGCGCCATCCGGCGGGTGCAGAGCGGCAGCCCCTGGGAGGAGTCCTTCGGGTTCGCCCGCGCCGTCGCGGCGGGCGACCGGGTCGTGGTCGGCGGGACGACCGCCTTCGAGGGCAGCGTGCTGCACGGCGAGGGCGACCCGTACGAGCAGACCCGGCGGGCCATCGCGCACGCCCTGGCGGCGACGGCCGAGTTCGGACTCGGCGCCGAGTCCGTGATCCGCACCCGTATCTACCTGACCCACGCGCGCGACGTCGACGCGGCGGGACGGGCGCACCGGGAGTTCTTCGACTCCGTACGCCCCGTGACGACCATGGTCGTCGTGTCCGGCTTCGTCGACCCGCGCATCCTGGTCGAAGTGGAACTGGAAGCCTTCCGAGGAGCGCAGCAGCCATGACCCTGGCAGTACGAGTCATCCCCTGCCTGGACGTGGACGACGGCCGGGTCGTCAAGGGCGTCAACTTCCAGAACCTGCGGGACGCGGGCGACCCCGTCGAGATGGCCAAGGTGTACGACGCCGAGGGCGCCGACGAGCTGACCTTCCTGGACATCACCGCGTCGTCCGGCGACCGCGAGACGACCTACGACGTGGTGCGGCGCACCGCCGAGCAGGTCTTCATCCCGCTGACCGTGGGCGGCGGCGTGCGCAGCGCCGACGACGTCGACAAGCTGCTGCGCGCGGGCGCCGACAAGGTCGGCGTGAACACCGCCGCGATCGCCCGCCCCGAGCTGATCCGGGAGATCGCGGAGCGCTTCGGACGGCAGGTCCTGGTGCTGTCGGTCGACGCGCGCCGCACCGAGGGCGGGTCCTTCGAGGTGACGACCCACGGCGGCCGCCGGTCCGCCGGGATCGACGCCGTCGAGTGGGCCCACCAGGCCGCTGAGCTGGGCGCGGGCGAGATCCTGCTCAACTCGATGGACGCGGACGGCACCAAGGACGGCTACGACATCGAGATGATCACGGCGGTCCGGAAGCACGTCAGCGTCCCGGTGATCGCGTCCGGGGGAGCGGGGCGGCTCGCCGACTTCCCGCCCGCGATCGCGGCGGGCGCGGACGCGGTGCTGGCCGCGTCGGTCTTCCACTTCGGCGACCTGCGGATCGGCCAGGTCAAGCAGACCCTGCGGGAGGCGGGCCACCCGGTGCGGTGACTTCCCCCGCGCGTCAAACGCCGGACGGGCTGAGATCTCAGCCCGTCCGGCGTTTGAGGACTTGAGGACAAGCGGGGTCTGGGGCGGAGCCCCAGTCACAAGAAGGAGCGGGACCGGGGAAGATCAAGCCCTGGTCTCAACCACTCAGCGCCGCGACCAACCTCGCCGTCACCGGCACCTCCACCCCCTGCCGCGCGGCTGCCCGCAGCAGCGCACCGCCGATCGCGTCGATCTCCAGGGCCCGCCCGGCTTCGGCGTCCCGCTGCATCGAGGACCGCATGCCCTCCGGCGCGGCGTCGAGGAAGGCCAGCACCGCCCCGGTGTCGACCTCGGCCCCCACGCCCCGCGCGACGTGCTCGAACTCTTCCAGCACGGAGCGGAGTTCCGCCCGGTGCTCACCCCGTACCCCGCCGATCGGGACCGCGTACCGCGTGGTGAGCAGCGCCAGCGGCAGCAGCATCGACAGCTTGCCCCAGAGCATCGTGGTCTCGTCCTCGGGCACAGTCGTGTCGAAACCGGCCCCGCGCAGCACCGCCGCGAGCGCCGCCACGCGCGCGTGGTCCGCCGTAGCGCTCGCCACCTCGATCCGCGCGAACGGTGTGCCGTGCTCGATGACGGCTGGTGCGACGCGGGTCGACTCGGCCCGGATCGTGCCGGGCACGACCTGCCCGGCCGGGTAGCGCTCGCGCAGCACGGCGGCGTGCTCGACGCCGTTCAGCAGCGGCACCACCAGCGCGTCGCCCAGCGCCTTCGGCGGTACGCGGTCGAGCGCGGCCCGGAGCGCGGTCTCCTTGGGCGCGACGATCACCGCGTCCACGGGTTCGCGCAGCTGGGTGTCCGTCTCCACGCGTATGGTGAAGTCGCCGAACGCCCCGCTGCGCAGGGTCAGCCCCTGCTCGGCGACGGCGGCGGCGGTCTCCTCGCGCGCCAGACAGATCACCCGGTGCCCCGCACGCGCCAGCAGCGCCCCGACGAGCCCGCCGATCCCACCGGGCCCGAGCACGGCAACGGTCCACGGCGCGGAGTTCGTTGAAGTCCTGGTCATGCCAGCAGGCTGCCACACCATTCCCACTATGTGGATCATGAATCCGAAATGTGAGACGCGCAATACAAATTGCACAGTTTTTATTGCGCAATATTCCTTGCGTATCTAGGGTCGTGGCATGGCCGACCGTGAGACCCGCAGGATCAGCGATCTGGGCACGCTCAAGGCCCTGGGGCACCCGTTGCGCATCCAGCTCTACCGCGCGCTGTACACGGCCCGCACCGCCACCGCCTCCCAGCTCGCGGAACAGGTCGGCGAGGCCGTCTCGCTCGTCAGTTATCACCTGCGCAAGCTCGCCGAGCACGGACTGATCGAGCAGGCCGAGCCGCAGCGGGCCGACGGGCGCGAGCGCTGGTGGCGGCCCGCGCAAGAGAGCGTCACCATCCGCCACGAGGACGTCCGCGACGCCCCGGAGAAGCTCGCCGCGCAGGCCGCGCTCCGGCATCTCTACTTCGAGCAGCGCGCGGACCTCTTCCGGCGTCACCTCGGCGAGGTGGAGTCCTGGAGCGCCGACTGGCGCAGCGCCGTCGTCGACTCCGAGTATCTGCCCCGGTTCACCGCCACCGAACTAGCCGAGTTCTCCGGCGAGTTGGACGCCCTGGTCAAGAAATACAGGGACCGGGGGCGGGCCGCCGAAGCGGCCGGGGACACGGCGGGGCGCGAGAACGTCGCACTGCACCTGTACGGCTTCCCGTTCCGGGCCTGAAGGGGGGCGCACGGTGACCACGCTCACCGCCGAACGGCCCGCGCACCGCGACGCCAACGTCCTGCGCTGGCTCGGCGCGTACGCCACCTCGACGGCCGGTGACGCCCTCTACTTCGTCGCCCTGTCCTGGGCGGCGGTCCAGAGCGGCAGCGCGGCAGGGGCCGGTCTCGTGCTCGCCGCCGGCGCGGTCCCGCGCGCCCTGCTGATGCTCGGCGGCGGCGTGATCGCCGACCGGTTCGGGCCGCGCCGGGTGGTCATCGGCAGCGACGCCGTGCGCTGCCTGGTCGTGCTCGCGGCCGCCGCGCTGCTGCTGGCCGCCACACCAGGCGTGTGGTCACTCGTCGTGCTCGCGCTGGTCTTCGGCGTGGTCGACGCGCTGTTCCTGCCCGCCGTCGGCGCGCTGCCGCCGCGCCTGACCGGACCCGGCCAACTCGCCCGAGTCCAGGGCATGCGCGGCATCGCGGCCCGGATCGCGCTGATCACCGGACCGCCGCTGGGCGGGCTCGCGGTGGCGCTCGGCGGCACCCCCGCGGCGTTCGCCGCGGCCGGTGGGCTCTTCGCCCTGTCCCTGGCGCTGCTGTTCGCCGTACGGATCGGCCCGCTGCCCGACCGGGACCGGACCGGGGGAGCGGCCGCCGCCGACGGCACGGCCTGGCGTCAACTGGCCGACGGGCTGCGCTACATCCGCCGCCACCGGGTGCTGGCCCCGCTCGTTGCCGCGACCGCGGTAGCCGAACTGGGCTTCTCCGGTCCCGCCAACATCGGCCTGGTGCTGCTCGTCGACGAGCGCGGCTGGGGCGCGTCCGGCCTGGGCTGGCTCATCGCCGGATTCGGCGCGGGCGCCGGGGCGGCCTCGCTGCTGCTCACCCTGCGGGGCCGGATACCGCGCGCCGGAAGCGTCCAGGCGTGGGCGCTGACCGCCGGAGCGCTGGCTCTCCCAGCCGTCGCCTTCGCGGGATCCGTGGCGTTCGCCGTGGCCGCCGCGGCGGCGATCGGGGTGGTGATCGGGCTGAGCGGAGCCCTGGCCGGGGCGCTGCTCCAGACCGCCTGCGACCCCGCCTACCTGGGCCGGGCCACCTCGGTGTCCGTGCTCCTCCAGCTGGGGCTGCCCCCGCTGTGCTACCCCGTCGTCGGCGCCGCGATCGGCGCCTGGGGGACCCGGCCGGTGTTCGTGGCCGGGGGCGTCCTCTGCGCCCTGGGCGGGGTGATCGGCCTGCTGGCCCGGCCGCTGCGCCGCGCCGAGCTGCCCGGCTGACGGCCGCCGCCCGGCAGAGCGCCGGACCGGTTGCCAGGGGCCGAGCCGCCCGGACTCAGAGGCCGAGTTGCTTCGCTCCGCGTAGCTTCTCGATGGCGTCCTCGTCGCCTTCCCGCTGTACGTCGGCCGCGTCCTGCCGCCCGAAGGCGAACATCGTCAGCTCACCCGGCTCGCCGGTCACCGTCACCACCGGCGTGCCCTTGTGGGCGACCGCCGTCTGGCCGTCCGGGCGGCGCAGCACCAGACCCACCGGGGCCTTGCGGCCGAGTACACGGGCCGCCTTCTCCAGCCGGGACCACAGGGCGTCGGCGAAGACCGGGTCGAGCTCGCGCGGCGTCCAGTCCTTCTGGGCGCGGCGCACGTCCTCGCCGTGTACGTAGAACTCGACCGTGTTCGCCGCCTCGTCCGCCTGCTTCAGGCTGAACGGCGAGAACCTCGGCGGTCCCGTACGGATCAGCTGGATCAGCTCCTCGTACGGCTTGTCGGCGAACTCGGCCTGCACCCGCTGGAGTCGTTCGGCGAGCGGCTTGATGAGGATGCCCGCCGCGTCCGCGCGTCGCTCGCGCACCACCACGTGCGCGGCCAGGTCACGGGTGTTCCAGCCCTCGCACAGCGTCGGGACGTCAGGGCCCGCGGCCTCCAACAGATCGGCGAGGAGGAGTCGTTCACGCTTGGCATGGGTCGACATGACGGCAAGCCTACGGCCGTACCGTACGGTCTGCCACGCTGCCACGCCCCGAACGCCGGACGGATGCGACACGCAGGCGGCGCGAGGCCGTCTTGGTGACCGGACGGCGCCCCGAGGTGTCCGACCCATCACGCACAATGGAGCGCATGACCAGCACGCCCCCCCAGCAGCCGACCCGCCTCGCCCCCGAGATCGCCGCGCGCCTCAAGCGCGGCGCCGACGGGCTCGTCCCCGCCATCGCCCAGCAGTACGACACGGGCGAGGTGCTGATGCTGGGCTGGATGGACGACGAGGCGCTGCATCGCACCCTCACCACCGGGCGCTGCACCTACTGGTCACGCAGCCGCGGCGAGTACTGGGTCAAGGGCGACACCTCAGGACACGTGCAGCACGTCAAGTCGGTCGCCCTGGACTGCGACGCGGACACCGTGCTCGTCAAGGTCGACCAGGTCGGCGCCGCCTGCCACACCGGCGACCGCACCTGCTTCGACGCCGACGTGCTGCCGCTCGGTCAGTAGGGTCGGCCGACATGGACCTCGAGACGTTCCGCAAACTCGCCGCCGACCGCCGCGTCATCCCCGTCAGCCGTCGGCTGCTCGCCGACGGCGACACCCCGGTCGGGCTCTACCGCAAGCTCGCCGCCGAGCGTCCCGGCACCTTCCTGCTGGAGTCAGCGGAGAACGGCCGCTCCTGGTCGCGCTACTCCTTCATCGGCGTCCGCAGCGCCGCCACCCTGACCGAGCGGGACGGCCGGGTCCACTGGCAGGGCGCCCCGCCCGTCGGCGTCCCCGTCGACGGGGACCCGCTCACCGCGCTGCGCGCCACCGTCGAGGCCCTGCACACCCCGCGTGACCTGGTCGGCGCCGACCAGGACGGGCTGCCGCCGTTCACCGGCGGTATGGTCGGCTACCTCGGGTACGACATCGTGCGCCGCCTGGAGAAGATCGGCCCCGGCGAGCGGGACGACCTGCGGCTTCCCGAGCTGACCATGCTGCTCACCAGCGACCTCGCCGTACTGGACCACTTCAGCGGCTCGGTGCTGCTGATCGCCAACGCGATCAACCACAACGACCTGGAGACCGGCGTCGACGAGGCCTACGCCGACGCGGTCGCCCGGCTCGACGCCATGCAGGCCGACCTGGCGCGCCCGGTGCCGCAGCACCCGGCGGCGCTCCCGCCGTCCGAACTGCCGGAGTTCTCCGCCCTGTGGGGCGGCGCCGACTACCAGGCGGCCGTCGAGGACATCAAGGAGCGCATCCGCGCGGGCGAGGCCTTCCAGGTGGTGCCCTCGCAGCGGTTCGAGGCGCCCTGCCGTGCCAGCGCCCTGGACGTCTACCGCGTGCTGCGGGCCACCAACCCCTCGCCGTACATGTACCTCTTCCGGTTCGACGGCTTCGACGTCGTCGGATCGAGTCCGGAGGCGCTGGTCAAGGTCGAGGACGGGCGGGCGATGGTCCACCCCATCGCCGGGACCCGCCCGCGCGGCGCCACACCGCGCGAGGACACCGAGCTGGCCGACGAGCTGCTGGCCGACCCCAAGGAGCGCGCCGAGCACCTGATGCTCGTCGACCTGGGGCGCAACGACCTCGGGCGGGTCTGCGAGCCCGGCTCCGTCGAAGTGGTCGACTTCATGTCCATCGAGCGGTACTCGCATGTGATGCACATCGTCTCCACGGTCACCGGCAAGGTCGCCGCGGACCGCACGGCCTTCGACGTGCTGACCGCCTGTTTCCCGGCGGGCACTCTGTCCGGCGCCCCCAAGCCGCGCGCCATGCAGATCATCGACGAGCTGGAGCCCTCGCGGCGCGGCCTGTACGGCGGCTGCGTCGGCTACCTGGACTTCGCGGGCGACTCCGACACCGCCATCGCCATCCGCACCGCCCTGCTCCGCGACGGCACGGCGTACGTCCAGGCCGGGGCGGGCGTCGTCGCCGACTCCGACCCGGTCGCCGAGGACACCGAGTGCCGCAACAAGGCGGCGGCGGTATTGCGCGCGGTCCACACGGCCGGGCGTCTGCACGAGGCCTGACCGCCGTACGAGGCCTGGTCGCCGTACGAGGCCTGACCGCCGTACGAGGCCTGACCGCCCGTTCCCTCCCGGTCTGCCACCCCAGGCGGTGGGTTCCCCGATTGGGTGATGGATAGTGGAGGGGTGACTTCAGCCGTACCGCAGCCAGCCGTACCCCAGCCCGGAGCGACCGCGCGGCAGCGCACCCGCGAGCGCGGCGGGCGGCGCAGCCTCGCCGCCGCGCTGCTGCTGGGCGCGCTCGGCGCCACCGTGGTGCTGCTCGCCACCCGGCAGACCTGGGCCGAGGGCGATGCCGTCACGGCCGGGGGCGCGCTGCACCAGATCGCCAAGGGCAGCGACGTCACCGGCGTCCCGGCGGCCCTGGCCATCGTCGGACTCGCCGCGCTGGTCGCCGTCTTCGCGGTGCGCAGGACCGGCCGGTACGTGGTGTCCGGGCTGCTCGCGCTGAGCGGCGCGGGCATCGTGGCCGCGTCGCTGGGCGGCGCGGGCGACAGCGCGGCGCTCGACGAGCGGGCCGCCACCAGCACGGGCGACGCCGCGGCCGCCGCCGTGGACGTCACCCACACCGCGTGGCCGTATGTCACCGCGGGCGGCGGCCTGCTGATCCTGTGCGCGGGCCTGCTCGCGCTGTGGTTCGGGACGCGCTGGCCCGCCATGTCCGGCCGCTACGAGCGCACCGGCGCGCCGGGCGGCGCGAAGCGCGCCAAGGCGCCGGACCCGGACCGCCCCGAGGACCTCTGGAAGGCCCTCGACCGGGGCGAGGACCCCACAGGCCAGTAGCGAGGCCCCACGCCGGTAGCGGGCCAGTAGCAGGGGCCAGGCCCCGGAGCAGGGCGGAACAGGCCCGGCGGCCGGGGGAGTGACGCGGATGACACGCCCCCGGCGTCGGACACTCCGCGCGGTGCGCGACAATGGCCGGGGAGCGTTCGACTTTTACCACGAGGAGCACGTCATGGCGGGCAGCAGCCACGGACACACCCCGGCCGCCTGGACCGGTGTCATCATCGCCTTCATCGGTTTCTGCGTGGCCGGGGCCTTCATGGTCATGGCCAACCCGATGGGGTTCTGGGCGGGCCTGGTCGTGGTCGTCCTCGGCGGCGTGGTCGGGATGATCATGCGGGCCGCCGGTCTCGGCCAGGCGAAGGCCGTCCGTCAGCAGGGCGTACCGCAGGAGAGCTGACCGCCGCGACACACCGCGGAAAGGGCGGAACCGGGAGCACCGGTTCCGCCCCTCGCGCGTTCGCGGACCACTCGGACCAGCCCCAGGGGGCACGCCGCGCGCCCGGACAGCGGGCCGGGGCACAATGCACGGGTGAACGCAGACCACGCAGTGAGCCAGCCGGACACCGCGTACGCGCCGGACCCGCCGCACACCGCGCACGTCCCGCACACCGCGCACGTCCCGCCTGCCGCGCGCGTGCCGGACCCGCCGCGCGGCCCGCTCGCGGTGACCCGGCGGCTGCTGGCCCCGGTCGGGACGCTCGGCGCGGTCGTCGGCGCCTTCGCCTACGTCGGCGCGGTCGACCCGAACGAGCCCGGCCACTACCCCGGTTGCCCGCTCCTCGCACTCACCGGCCTGCTCTGTCCGGGCTGCGGCGGCCTGCGCAGCGCCCACGCCTTCGCGAACGGCGACTTCGCCACCGCGCTCGGCGCCAACGCGTTCGCCGTGGCGGGCTTCGTGGCCTTCGCCGCGTTCTGGGTGCTGTGGATCACCCGCGCCACGCGCGGTCTCCCGACGCGGATCGCGTTGCGCAACGCCCACCAGTGGAGCATCGGCGCGGTACTCCTGGTGTTCAGCGTCGTACGGAATCTGCCCTTCGGGGCCTGGCTGGCGCCGTAACGGCGGACGTCCAGCTATTGGGACCGGCGTCAACCGGATGCGGAGCCTTCGCTCTCCTGCGGATAACATCGCAGTGGTGATCGGGTCACCCGCTCAGGCGGGTCCCATCCGATCAGTTTCAGTCCGCTGAGGTTCAGACCACTGAAGTTCAGACCGCTGTCAGGGAAGGGGGCCGCTCGCGTGAGTGTGCTCGACGAGATCATCGAAGGCGTCCGCGAGGACCTCGCCGAACGGCAGGCGCGCGTCAGCCTCGACGAGCTCAAGGAGCGTGCGGCGAAGGCCCCCCAGGCCAAGGACGCGCTCGCCGCCCTGCGCGGCGACGGCGTCAAGGTCATCTGCGAGGTCAAGCGCTCCAGCCCGTCCAAGGGCGCGCTGGCCGCGATCGCGGACCCGGCCGGGCTCGCCGCCGACTACGAGGCGGGCGGCGCGGCGATCATCTCCGTCCTCACCGAGCAGCGCCGCTTCGGCGGCTCGCTGGCCGACCTGGAGGCGGTGCGCGCCCGCGTCGACATCCCGGTGCTGCGCAAGGACTTCATCGTCACCTCGTACCAGCTCTGGGAGGCCAGGGCGTACGGCGCCGACCTCGCCCTGCTGATCGTGTCGGCACTCGACCAGCCCGCCCTCGTCTCGCTCGTGGAGCGCGCGGAGTCCATCGGACTCACGCCGCTCGTCGAGGTGCACGACGAGGAGGAGGTCGAGCGGGCGGTCGCGGCCGGGGCGAAGGTGATCGGCGTCAACTCCCGCGACCTGAAGACGCTGAAGGTCGACCGCTCGACCTTCTCGCGGGTCGCCCCCGAGATCCCGGCGGGCGTCATCCGGGTCGCCGAGTCCGGCGTGCGCGGGCCGCACGACCTGATCGCGTACGCCCACGACGGCGCGGACGCGGTCCTGGTCGGCGAGTCCCTGGTCACCGGGCGCGACCCGAAGGCCGCGGTGGTCGACCTGGTCGCGGCGGGCGCGCACCCGGCGCTGCGGCACGGAAGGGACTGACCCGCCGATGCCCATCGCCGCCCGTCTCGGACCCGGCTGCCGACCTCGCGGCTGCCGGGCCCCGGCGCGGCGTGTGCACGGCCGCCGGGTGCGGTATGTGATCGGCTCCGAGCCGGGCCAGGTCAACGGGATGCGATGACGCGGGGGCGCGCCACCACGCAACCGTGACCACGACGCATCCCCACGTAGGAGCATCGCACCCATGCCCAGCGAATTCTTCATCCCCGACCCGGAGGGTCGCACCCCCACCGCCGAGGGCTACTTCGGCGACTTCGGCGGCAAGTTCATCCCGGAGGCCCTGGTCGCCGCCGTGGACGAGGTCGCCGCCGAGTACGAGAAGGCCAAGGCGGACCCCGCGTTCGCGGCCGAACTCGACGACCTGCTCGTCCATTACACCGGCCGCCCCAGCGCGCTCACCGAGGTCCCCCGGTTCGCCGAACACGCGGGCGGCGCCCGTGTCTTCCTCAAGCGCGAGGACCTCAACCACACCGGCTCACACAAGATCAACAACGTGCTCGGGCAGGCCCTGCTCACCAAGCGCATGGGCAAGACCCGAGTGATCGCCGAGACCGGCGCGGGCCAGCACGGCGTGGCGACCGCCACCGCCTGCGCGCTGTTCGGCCTCGACTGCACCATCTACATGGGCGAGATCGACACCCAGCGCCAGGCGCTGAACGTCGCCCGGATGCGGATGCTCGGCGCCGAGGTGATCGCCGTGACATCCGGCTCGCGGACCCTCAAGGACGCCATCAACGAGGCCTTCCGCGACTGGGTCGCCAATGTGGACCGCACCCACTACCTGTTCGGCACCGTCGCCGGACCGCACCCCTTCCCGGCCATGGTCCGCGACTTCCACCGCGTGATCGGCGTCGAGGCCAGGCGGCAGATCCTTGAGCGGGCCGGACGCCTCCCGGACGCGGCCGTCGCCTGCGTCGGCGGCGGCTCCAACGCCATCGGCCTGTTCCACGCCTTCATCCCCGACGCCGGCGTACGCCTGATCGGCTGCGAGCCCGCCGGACACGGCGTGCCGACCGGCGAGCACGCGGCGACCCTGACCGCGGGCGAGCCCGGCATCCTGCACGGCTCGCGGTCGTACGTACTCCAGGACGAGGAAGGCCAGATCACCGAGCCGTACTCGATCTCGGCCGGACTCGACTACCCCGGCATCGGCCCCGAGCACGCCTACCTCAAGGACAGCGGCCGCGGCGAGTACCGCGCCGTCACCGACGACGCGGCCATGCGGGCGCTGCGCCTGCTGTCGCGGACCGAGGGCATCATCCCGGCCATCGAGAGCGCCCACGCGCTGGCCGGGGCTCTGGAGGTCGGCGGGGAGCTGGGCGAGGACGGACTGCTCGTCGTCAACCTGTCCGGGCGCGGCGACAAGGACATGGACACGGCCGCCCGCTACTTCGGGCTGTACGACGGGGAGGGCGACGCCAAGTGAGCAACGCGACGAACGGCAACATCCAGCTGCTGAGCGACACCCTCGCCCAGGCCAGGGCCGAGAACCGGTCCGCCCTGATCGCCTACCTCCCGGCGGGCTTCCCGTCCGTCGACGGCGGCATCGAGGCGGTCAAGGCCGTACTCGAATCCGGCGCCGACGTCGTCGAGGTCGGCCTGCCGCACAGCGACCCGGTGCTCGACGGCCCGGTCATCCAGACCGCCGACGACATCGCGCTGCGCGGCGGCCTGAAGATCGCCGACGTGCTGCGCACGGTCCGCGAGGCGCACACCGCGACGGGCAAGCCGGTCCTCGTCATGACGTACTGGAACCCCGTCGACCGCTACGGCGTCGAGCGGTTCACCGCGGAGCTGGCCGCGGCGGGCGGCGCGGGCTGCATCCTGCCCGACCTGCCGGTCCAGGAGTCCGCGCAGTGGCGCGCGCACGCCGAGAAGCACGGCCTGGCCACGGTCTTCGTGGTCGCGCCCAGCAGCAAGGACGCCCGCCTCGCGGAGATCACCGCCGCGGGCTCCGGGTTCGTGTACGCCGCCTCGCTGATGGGCGTCACCGGCACCCGCGAGTCCGTCGGCGCCCAGGCCGCCGATCTGGTGCGCCGCACCAGGGCGACCACCGACCTGCCGGTCTGCGTCGGGCTCGGCGTCTCGAACGCCCGGCAGGCCGCGGAGGTCGCGGGCTTCGCCGACGGCGTGATCGTCGGCTCCGCGTTCGTCCAGCGGCTGCTGGACGCCCCGGACGAGGCCGCGGGTCTGGCGGCGGTCCGCGCGCTCGCGGCCGAGCTCGCCGAAGGCGTACGCCGCGACAGGTAACCCGTACGAGTGGACCTGGGACCGGGGAGGCACGCTGGTGCCTCCCCGGTTCGTTTGCGGGGTGTGAGCGAGAACCATGAGTCAAAGCGCACCGCCCGCGAGCGGCTGGCGAGGGAGCGCGAGAAGCAGAAGGCGCAGGAGCGGCGGCGCCGCACGCTGATCGTGGCCGCGGCCGTGGTGGGCGTACTCGGCCTGGCCGCCGTGATCGGGGTGATCGCCGCGAACACCGGCGGTGACAAGGCCGCGTCGGGCCCGGTGGTCGCCCCGTCGGGCGCGAGCGGCGACGACAGCCTGATGATCCCGGTGGGCGAGGACGGCGCCTCGTCGACGCTCACCATCTGGGAGGACTTCCGCTGCCCGGCCTGCGCCAGCTTCGAGCAGGCGTACAACCCCACGATCGACGAGCTCACCGAGAAGGGGCAGCTCAAGGTCGAGTACCACCTCGCCACGATCATCGACGGGAACTTCGGCGGCCGGGGCTCGCTGCGCGCGGGCAACGCCGCGGCCTGCGCCCAGGACGCCGGGAAGTTCAAGCCGTACCACGACGTCCTCTTCGCCAACCAGCCCGAGGAATCGGACGACGCCTTCGCGGAGAACGACAGGCTGATCGAGCTCGCGGGCGAGGTGGACGGACTGGACACCGCGGCGTTCAAGCGGTGCGTCGAGGACGGCACGCACGACAGCTGGGTCACCAAGTCCAACGAGGCCTTCCGCGAGGGCGGCTTCCGGGGCACCCCGACCGTGCTGCTCGACGGCGAGGACATCTTCTCCGACCAGCAGAATCCGCTCACCCCCGACAAGCTGAAGAAGATGGTCGAGGAGGCCGCGGGCTAGCCGAACCCCAGAGGGTCGATTGCCGAGCCTGTTACGGAGCCGTAAGGCGGGCTGGTTGCCGTGCAGCGCGTCCGGCACGGTAGCGTCGAGAGCGCCATGGAAATCCTTGCCTTCATCCCCAGCCCGGCCAAGGGTGAGATCGACCCCTTCGGCGTGCCCCTGCGCGGTTACGCGTTCTGCATCATCCTCGGCGTCTTCGCCGCGGTCTGGCTCGGCGGGCGCCGGTGGGTCGCCCGCGGCGGCCGGGTCGGCACCGTCGCCGACATCGCCGTCTGGGCGGTGCCCTTCGGCCTGGTCGGCGGACGGCTCTACCACGTCATCACGGACTACGAGCTGTACTTCAGCGAGGGCCGTAACTGGGTGGACGCCTTCAAGATCTGGGAGGGCGGCCTCGGCATCTGGGGCGCCATCGCGCTCGGCGCGCTCGGCGCCTGGATCGGCTGCCGCCGCCGTGGCATCCCACTGCCCGCGTACGCCGACGCGATCGCGCCCGGCATCGCCATCGCCCAGGCCCTGGGCCGCTGGGGCAACTGGTTCAACCAGGAGCTGTACGGCCGCGCCACGGACCTGCCCTGGGCGCTGGAGATCACCCGCTCGGACGGCGGCCGGGTCCCCGGCACCTATCACCCGACCTTCCTGTACGAGTCGCTGTGGTGCATCGGCGTCGCCCTGCTGGTGATCTGGGCCGACCGCCGCTTCAAGCTCGGCCACGGGCGGGCGTTCGCTCTCTATGTCGCGGCGTACTGCGCGGGGCGCGGCTGGATCGAGTACATGCGAGTGGACAACGTCCAGCTGAACGATGTCTTCGGCCTGCGCTTCAACGTCTGGACGTCGATGGTCGTCTTCCTCCTCGCCGTCGCGTACATGGTGGTCTCGGCGCGCCTGCGGCCGGGCCGCGAGGAGGTCGTGGAACCGGGCGCGGACCAGGACGCGAAGGCGTCCGGCGACGCGAGCTTGGACGCGTCCGGCGACGCGAGCTTGGACGCGTCCGGCGACGCGAGCTTGGACGCGTCCGGCGACGCCGCCGAGCTCAAGGCCTCGGCCGGTGCCAAGCCCGCCGTCGACATCGACGCCAAGCCCGGCCCGAACACCGAGGCCAAGGCCAAGGCCGACGCCAAGCCCGGCCCGGACGCCAAGCCCGACGACCAGCCCGAAGCCGACGCCGACGCGGGCGCCGACGCCCCGAAGGCGCAGGCCGCGGACGGCGAAGCCAAGTCGGCCCACCAGGGCTGACGCCGGACCCCAGCGAGCGCGAAGGGCCCCTTCGGACTACCCGTCCGAGGGGGCCCTTCGCATGGGTAAGTACGGCCTTCCTTGCTGGCGGGAGCCATTTTTCGCGCGTACTTTCGATCACGAAAGCACGCGAGGAGGGGGCCGGAATGGCGATCATCGAGAACGAGGCGGCGCTGCACGCAGCGCACCGGGACAACCACACGCACCGCGATGTGAACGGCGGCTGGCTGCGCCCCGCCGTGTTCGGCGCGATGGACGGCCTGGTCTCCAACCTCGCGCTGATGACCGGCGTCGCGGGCGGCCAGGTCTCCCAGCAGACCATCGTGCTGACCGGACTCGCCGGGCTCGCCGCCGGCGCCTTCTCGATGGCCGCGGGGGAGTACACCTCGGTCGCCTCGCAGCGGGAGCTGGTCGAGGCCGAGCTGGACGTCGAGCGCCGCGAGCTGCGCAAGCACCCCAAGGACGAGATGAAGGAGCTCGCCGCGCTGTACGTGTCGCGCGGCGTCGAGCCGGCACTGGCCCACGAGGTGGCCCACCAGCTGTCCCAGGACCCGGACCAGGCGCTGGAGATCCACGCGCGCGAGGAGCTGGGCATCGATCCGGGCGACCTGCCCTCGCCCCTGGTGGCCGCTGTGTCGTCGTTCGGGGCCTTCGCGCTGGGCGCGATCCTGCCTGTGCTGCCGTATCTGCTGGGCGCGAGCGCGCTGTGGCCCGCCGTGCTGCTCGCGCTGGCCGGGCTGTTCGTGTGCGGCGCGGTGGTGGCGCGGGTGACCGCGCGTACCTGGTGGTACAGCGGGCTGCGGCAGCTCGCCCTGGGCGGCGCGGCGGCGGGTGTGACGTACGTCCTGGGCACGGCGTTCGGCGCGGCCCTAGGATGAGCGGGATTTTGGCCTATACAGGTCTTCGCATAAGTAGTTGTTACCCGGCGGTTTCGATTCCGTGGCCGCCGGGCATGAGCCGTAAGCGCCGCGGGCAATGAAGCTCGCGCGCCACGCGCCGACGGTCATCGACCCGTCCGCACGAGTCCACGGGCCCCGCGGCCCTCACTCACCGCCACCCAGCGGTGTCCACATGGTGGAATGAAGTATCCGGTTTCCGAGAATCACTCCATCATGTAACCTGCACGAAATTTCACCACCCTGAGGGCCAACGTCGTCCCTCGGCACCGCACATCTGCCACGACGACGACGGGAGAGCCGATGCGTTCCGACGCCTGGTCGCCCATGGACGGTCGCCCCGCCCAGCAGGGGATGTACGACCCCCGTAACGAACACGACGCCTGCGGTGTCGGGTTCGTGGCCACCCTGACCGGTGTTGCCAGCCACGAGCTGGTGGAGCAGGCGCTGACCGTACTGCGCAATCTTGAGCACCGCGGCGCCACCGGCTCCGAGCCCGACTCCGGCGACGGCGCGGGCATCCTGCTCCAGGTCCCGCACGCCTTCCTCGCCGAGGTCACCGACTTCCCGCTGCCCGAGGCCGGCGCGTACGCCGTCGGCATCGCCTTCCTGCCGCAGGACACCGCCGCCGACGCGGTCGCCCGGATCGAGGCCATCGCCGCCGAAGAGGGCCTCAACGTCCTCGGCTGGCGCGAGGTGCCGGTCGCGCCCGAGCTGCTCGGCGCCTCCGCCCGCTCCACGATGCCGGAGTTCCGGCAGCTGTTCGTCGCCGACGGCGCCAGCACCGGCATCGCGCTCGACCGCAAGGCGTTCGTCCTGCGCAAGCGCGCCGAGCGTGAGGCCGCCACGTACTTCCCCTCGCTGTCCGCGCGCACGATCGTCTACAAGGGCATGCTGACCACCGGCCAGCTGGAGCCCTTCTTCCCCGACCTCTCGGACCGCCGCTTCGCGTCCGCGATCTCGCTGGTCCACTCGCGGTTCTCGACGAACACCTTCCCGAGCTGGCCGCTCGCCCACCCGTACCGCTTCGTCGCGCACAACGGCGAGATCAACACGGTCAAGGGCAACCGCAACTGGATGCGCGCCCGCGAGTCCCAGCTGGTGTCCGACCTGTTCGGCACCGAGCGCGACATCGAGCGGATCTTCCCGGTCTGCACCCCGGACGCCTCCGACTCGGCCTCCTTCGACGAGGTGCTCGAACTGCTGCACCTCGGCGGCCGTTCGCTGCCGCACAGCGTGCTGATGATGATCCCCGAGGCCTGGGAGAACCACGCCTCCATGGACCCGGCGCGCCGCGCCTTCTACCAGTACCACTCCACGATGATGGAGCCCTGGGACGGCCCCGCCTGCGTCACCTTCACCGACGGCGCCCAGGTCGGCGCGGTCCTGGACCGCAACGGCCTGCGCCCCGGCCGCTACTGGGTCACCGACGACGGCCTGGTCGTCCTCGGCTCCGAGGTCGGCGTGCTCGACATCGACCCGGCCAAGGTGGTCCGCAAGGGCCGTCTCCAGCCCGGCAAGATGTTCCTCGTCGACACCGCCGAGCACCGCATCGTCGAAGACGACGAGATCAAGGCCGCGCTCGCCGCCGCCGAGCCGTACCAGGAGTGGCTGGAGGCCGGGGAGATCCAGCTCGGCGACCTGCCCGAGCGCGAGCACATCGTGCACACCCACGCCTCGGTCACCCGCCGCCAGCAGACCTTCGGCTACACCGAGGAAGAGCTGCGCGTCCTGCTCACTCCGATGGCCAAGACCGGCGGCGAGCCGCTCGGCTCGATGGGCACGGACACTCCGATCGCGGCCCTGTCCGAGCGCCCCCGGCTGATCTTCGACTACTTCACCCAGCTGTTCGCGCAGGTCACCAACCCGCCGCTGGACGCCATCCGCGAGGAGCTCGTCACCTCGCTGCACTCCTCGCTCGGCCCGCAGGGCAACCTGCTGGAGCCGACCGCCGCGTCCTGCCGCAGCGTCACGCTGCCCTTCCCGGTGATCGACAACGACGAGCTGGCCAAGCTCATCCACATCAACGCCGACGGCGACATGCCCGGCATGAAGGCCGCCACGCTCTCCGGTCTCTACCGCGTCTCCGGCGGCGGCGACGCCCTCGCCGCGCGGATCGAGGAGATCTGCGCCGAGGCCGACGCCGCCATCGAGGGCGGCGCCCGGCTGATCGTGCTCTCCGACCGGCACTCCGACGCCGAGCACGCTCCGATCCCGTCGCTGCTGCTCACCGCGGCCGTGCACCACCACCTGATCCGCACCAAGCAGCGCACCCAGGTCGGTCTGCTGGTCGAGGCCGGTGACGTCCGCGAGGTCCACCACATCGCGCTGCTCATCGGCTACGGCGCCGCCGCCGTCAACCCGTACCTGGCGATGGAGTCCGTCGAGGACCTGGTCCGCGCCGGTACGTTCCTGCACGCCACCGACGGCGGGCCCGAGCAGGCCATCCGGAACCTGATCCACGCCCTCGGCAAGGGCGTGCTCAAGGTCATGTCCAAGATGGGCATCTCGACCGTCGCCTCCTACCGCGGCGCGCAGGTCTTCGAGGCCGTCGGCCTGGACGAGGCCTTCGTCGAGAAGTACTTCCACGGCACCACGTCGAAGCTCGGCGGCGTCGGCATCGACATCATCGCCGACGAGGTCGCCGCCCGGCACGCCAAGGCCTACCCGGCCTCCGGCGTCCCCTCCGCGCACCGCGCCCTGGAGATCGGCGGCGAGTACCAGTGGCGTCGCGAGGGCGAGCCGCACCTGTTCGACCCCGAGACGGTCTTCCGGCTCCAGCACGCGTCCCGCAACCGCCGTTACGACATCTTCAAGCAGTACACGGACCGCGTGAACCAGCAGTCCGAGCGGCTGATGACGCTGCGCGGCCTGTTCGGCTTCAAGGCTGGGGAGAGCGGCCGCCAGCCGATCTCCATCGACGAGGTCGAGCCCGTGTCGGAGATCGTCAAGCGCTTCTCCACCGGTGCCATGTCGTACGGCTCCATCTCCAAGGAGGCGCACGAGACCCTCGCCATCGCCATGAACCAGCTGGGCGGCAAGTCCAACACCGGTGAGGGCGGCGAGGACCCGGAGCGCCTGTACGACCCGGCGCGCCGCTCGTCCATCAAGCAGGTCGCCTCCGGCCGCTTCGGCGTCACCAGCGAGTACCTGGTCAACGCGGACGACATTCAGATCAAGATGGCGCAGGGCGCCAAGCCCGGCGAGGGCGGCCAGCTGCCCGGACACAAGGTCTACCCGTGGGTCGCCAAGACCCGGCACTCCACGCCGGGCGTCGGCCTGATCTCGCCGCCGCCGCACCACGACATCTACTCCATCGAGGACCTGGCTCAGCTGATCCACGACCTCAAGAACGCCAACCCGGCCGCGCGGATCCACGTCAAGCTGGTCTCCGAGGTCGGCGTCGGCACCGTCGCCGCCGGTGTCTCCAAGGCGCACGCGGACGTGGTCCTGATCTCCGGACACGACGGCGGTACGGGCGCCTCGCCGCTCACCTCGCTGAAGCACGCGGGCGGCCCCTGGGAGCTGGGCCTCGCCGAGACCCAGCAGACGCTGCTGCTCAACGGCCTGCGCGACCGTATCGTCGTGCAGACCGACGGCCAGCTGAAGACCGGCCGTGACGTGGTCATCGCCGCGCTGCTCGGCGCCGAGGAGTTCGGCTTCGCCTCCGCGCCCCTGGTGGTCTCCGGCTGCATCATGATGCGCGTCTGCCACCTGGACACCTGCCCGGTCGGCATCGCCACCCAGAACCCGGAGCTGCGCGACCGCTACTCCGGCAAGGCCGAGTACGTCGTCAACTTCTTCGAGTTCATCGCCGAAGAGGTCCGCGAGATCCTCGCCGAGCTGGGCTTCCGCTCCATCGAGGAGGCCGTCGGCCACGCCGAGCTCCTCGACACCGACCGGGCCGTCAGCCACTGGAAGACCCAGGGCCTGGACCTGGAGCCGCTGTTCCACGTCCCGGACCTCCCGGACGGCGCCGTACGCCACCAGCTGATCGAGCAGGACCACGGCCTGGAGAAGGCGCTCGACAACGAGCTGATCAAGCTCGCCGCCGACGCGCTGGCCGCGAACTCCGTCGAGGACGCCCAGCCGGTACGCGCCCAGGTCGCGATCCGGAACATCAACCGGACCGTCGGCACCATGCTCGGCCACGAGGTCACCCGGAAGTTCGGCGGCGCGGGCCTGCCCGACAACACCATCGACGTCACCTTCACCGGCTCCGCCGGACAGTCCTTCGGCGCCTTCGTCCCGCGCGGGGTGACCCTGCGCCTGGAGGGCGACGCCAACGACTACGTCGGCAAGGGCCTCTCCGGCGGCCGCCTGGCGGTCCGCCCGGACCGCGGCGCCGACCACCTCGCCGAGTACTCGACCATCGCGGGCAACACCATCGCGTACGGCGCGACCGGCGGCGAGATCTTCCTGCGCGGCCGGGTCGGCGAGCGGTTCTGCGTCCGCAACTCCGGCGCCACGGTCGTCTCGGAGGGCGTGGGCGACCACGGCTGCGAGTACATGACCGGCGGCCACGCGGTCGTCCTGGGCGAGACCGGACGCAACTTCGCGGCCGGTATGTCCGGCGGCGTCGCGTATGTGATCGACCTCGACCTGGACCAGGTCAACTCCGGTAACGCCGGGGCCGTCGAGAGCCTCGACGACACCGACAAGCAGTGGCTGCACGACGTGGTGCGCCGCCACCAGGAGGAGACCGGCTCCACCGTCGCCGAGAAGCTGCTCGCCGAGTGGGACACGGCCCAGGCCCGCTTCAGCAAGATCATCCCCAGCACCTACAAGGCAGTGCTCGCCGCCAAGGACGCCGCCGAGCGAGCCGGACTCCCCGAGTCCGAGATCACCGAGAAGATGATGGAGGCGGCGACCCATGGCTGACCCGAAGGGCTTTCTGAACCACGGCCGCGAGGTCGCCCGGACCCGCCCCGTCCCTGAGCGGCTCAAGGACTGGAACGAGGTCTACGTCCCCGGCTCGCTGCTGCCGATCATCTCCCAGCAGGCCAGCCGCTGCATGGACTGCGGCATCCCGTTCTGCCACAACGGCTGCCCGCTCGGGAACCTGATCCCCGAGTGGAACGACTACGCCTACCGCGAGGACTGGGAGGCGGCGTCCGAGCGGCTGCACGCCACCAACAACTTCCCGGAGTTCACCGGCCGCCTGTGCCCGGCCCCGTGTGAGTCGGCGTGCGTGCTCGGCATCAACCAGCCCGCCGTCACCATCAAGAACGTCGAGGTCTCGATCATCGACCAGGCGTGGGACAACGGCGACGTCGCGCCGCAGATCCCCGAGCGCCTGTCCGGCAAGACCGTCGCCGTCATCGGCTCGGGCCCCGCCGGTCTCGCCGCCGCCCAGCAGCTGACCCGCGCCGGTCACACCGTCGCCGTGTACGAGCGCGCCGACCGCATCGGCGGCCTGCTGCGCTACGGCATCCCCGAGTTCAAGATGGAGAAGCGGCACATCAACCGGCGCATCGAGCAGATGCGCACGGAGGGCACCAAGTTCCGCACCGGCATCGAGATCGGCCGCGACGTGACCGCGACCGACCTGCGCAAGCGCTACGACGCCGTGGTCATCGCCGCGGGCGCCACCACGGCCCGCGACCTGCCCGTACCGGGCCGCGAGCTGGGCGGCATCCACCAGGCGATGGAGTACCTGCCGCTCGCCAACAAGGTGCAGGAGGGCGACTACGTGGCGCCCCCCATCACCGCCGAGGGCAAGCACGTCGTCGTCATCGGCGGCGGCGACACCGGCGCCGACTGCGTGGGCACCGCTCACCGCCAGGGCGCCGCGTCGGTCACCCAGCTGGAGATCATGCCGAAGCCCGGCGAGGACCGCGCGCCGCACCAGCCCTGGCCGACCTTCCCCATGCTCTACAAGGTCACCTCCGCGCACGAGGAGGGCGGCGAGCGGGTCTACTCCGTCTCGACGACCCACTTCGAGGGCGACGAGGACGGCAACGTCAAGGCCCTGCACCTCATCGAGGTGGAGTTCAAGGACGGCAAGCTGGAGCAGAAGCCCGGCACCGAGCGGGTCATCCCGGCCCAGCTGGTCACCCTCGCCATGGGCTTCACCGGCACCGACACCGAGAACGGCCTGGTCCAGCAGTTCGGCCTGGAGCTCGACGCACGCGGTAATATCGCCCGTGACGCCGATTTCCAGACAAACGTCCCCGGCGTGTACGTTGCCGGTGACGCGGGCCGAGGCCAGTCGCTGATCGTCTGGGCGATCGCCGAGGGCCGCTCCGCCGCACGCGGCGCGGACCGCTTCCTCACCGGGGCCAGCGACCTCCCGGCCCCGATCCGCCCGACGGACCGTTCCCTGACGGTCTGACCCGGCACGCGGTACCCGGTACTCGACGCAGTACCGCCCCCTGACGTTCCGTACAACGAAGTGCGGACCTGACGCGGCGCCCGCCCCCGTCCCCGACCGGACTGGGTGGGCGCCGCGGCGTTTCCCGCTTCCAGCGGACCCGGACGAACCGTGGTCGTCCTGGTGGTTGTGGCCGTCCAGGCGGGTGCCGGTCGGCGCGCCGCCTCAACGGGTATAGACCGGCCTTGGAAGGTGTGACCACAATCACTCCAGCAAGGACTTCCCACGGAAGAGGGGGCCAGGCATGAGGCGACGTGTCATCGCGGCAGCGGGAATCGCCATGACGCTCGGACTGATCGCGACCGCCTGCGGCGGCGATGACTCGGGCGACGAGGCCGGGGGCAAGACCCTCACCGTCTGGATCATGGAGGGGACCAACCCCGACCCCGAGCCCTTCTTCAAGGAGGCCGCCGCCGCCTTCAAGAAGCGGACCGGCGCCAGCGTCAAGGTCGAGTACCAGCAGTGGGCCTCGGCGCAGAAGAAGTTCACCACCGCCATCGAAGGCGGCAAGGACCAGGTCCCGGACGTCGCCGAGGTCGGCACCACCTGGATCCCGCAGTTCGCCGAGACCGGCGCGCTCGTCGACGTCACCGACAAGGTCGAGGCGTCCGGGCTGAGCGACGATCTGGTCGAGGGCCTGCGGGACGCGGGCACCCTGGACGGCAAGCAGTACGGCATGCCCTGGTACGCGGGCGTCCGCAGCATCGTGTACCGCAAGGACGTCTTCGCCGAGCACGGCCTCAAGGCCCCGACCGACTGGCAGGAGCTCCGGGCCGCCGCCAAGACGCTCAGGGAGAAGGAACCGGACATGGTCGCCTTCCCCGTCGCGGGCGGCGCGGAGATGTTCGCCGCCCCCTTCGTCTGGGGCGCGGGCGGCGAGCTGGCCGTACCGGAGGGCGACGGCTGGAAGTCCGCCGTCAACTCCCCCAAGGCCGTCGAGGGCCTGGCGTACTACACCGGCCTCGCCACCCAGGACAAGGTCTCCCCGGCCAAGGTCAACACCTGGACCGAGAAGGAGGTCGGCGACGCCTGGAACAAGGGACAGATCGCGATGGCCGTCGGCGGCAACTGGACGCCCAAGGCGATCGTGGAGGGCAACCCCGGCCTCAAGGGCAAGCTGGCCGCCGTGCCGATCCCCGGCCAGGACGGCGGCATGAGCAAGTCCTTCCTCGGCGGGTCCTACCTCTCCGCCTTCCGGACCGACCAGCAGGATCTGGCCTGGGAGTTCGTGAAGATGCTCACCACCGGCGAGTTCGCCGCCAAGTGGGCCGCGCAGACCAACTACTTCCCTGGTCAGAACTCCGAGCTGCAGAAGGTCGCCGCCCAGAAGGATCCGCTGGTCGAGCCGTTCGCGAAGCAGATGATGGAGGCGGGCGCGACCGTCCCCAAGACCAAGGCGTACGGCGAGATCCAGGCCTCGAAGGTCATCCCGCGCATGGTCCAGTCCATCCTGAACGGCAAGGCCAGCGTCCAGGAGGCCGCGGACCAGGCGGCCAGGGAAATGGACGACATCTTCGCCAAGGACGACAAGTAAGAGCGGCACACCGGTGAAGACCACACTCACCCGCGGCGCGCCGGACACCCGCGTCCGCCGCCCCCGGCAACCCGAACCCCCCGCCCCCGACACCGCCGCCCGCCGCCGCAAACGGCTGATCACCCTCACCCGGCCCTGGCTGCTGCTGGCCCCCGCCCTGGTCGTACTCGCCGGGCTGCTGCTCTGGCCGATGATCCAGGTCGGCAAGCTCTCGCTACAGGAGTACCAGGTCAGGTTCGGCGGCGGGGCCGGCGCCTACACCGGCTTCGACAACTACCGGGAGCTGGTCACCAGTTCACTGCTGTGGAAGACGGTCCTGCCCAACACCGCGTTCTTCGCGTTCGCCTGCGTCGGCCTCACGGTCGCGGTCGGCACCCTGGTGGCGCTGCTGCTGAACCGGCTCGGCCCGGTCTGGCGGCTGATCTGCTCATTGGCGATCATGGCTGCCTGGGCGATGCCCGCCGTCACCGGCACCTATGTGTGGATCTGGCTCTTCCAGCCCGCGGACGGCCTGTTCAGCCACCTGGCCGCGGGCCTGGGCCTGATCGACCCGGAGACCACCAACTGGTTCACCGAACGCGTGCCGTTCTACGCGATCGCCACGCTCAACGTCGTCCACCACGGTTTCCCGTTCGTCGCCATCACCGTACTCGCCGGACTGCTGACCATCCCCAGGGAGCTGTACGAGGCGGGCCTGATCGACGGCGCGAGCGCCTGGCAGCGGTTCTGGCGGATCACCGTGCCGACCATCAAGCCGGTCTTCCTGGTGGTGACGATCCTCTCCACGATCTGGGACTTCAAGGTCTTCACCCAGATCTTCCTGATGCCGGGCGGCGACGGCTCCAACCCCGACGTCTACAACCTCGGCGTCTACTCGTACATCGAGGCCTTCGCCGAGAACGACTACGGAACGGGCGCGGCCGCGGCCGTGCTGCTCACCCTGCTGCTCCTGGCGATCACGATCGTGTACATCCGCACGCTGTTCAGACAGGGGGAGGAGGACCTGTGACCCGCACTTCACCGGCCGCGCGCTGCGGACTCGCGGCCGCGGTCGTCGCGCTGCTGGTGTTCGCGCTGTTCCCGGTCTACTGGATGGTGTCCACCGCCCTGGACCCGAAGGCGCTCACCCGCGGTGCGGACCCGCTGCCCAGCGGAGTGAGCTTCGAGCACTTCGCGTTCGCCTTCGAGAAGGGCGACTTCGGTACGTATCTGCTGAACTCGGCGGTCGTCGGCTTCGGCACCATCCTGGGGGCCGCGCTGCTGTCGCTTTTCGCGGCCGTCGCGGTGGCCCGCTTCAGGTTCCGCTTCCGTACGTCCGTGCTGCTGATGATCCTGATCGTGCAGATGGTGCCGTTGGAGGCGCTGGTCATCCCGCTGTTCATCCAGATGCGCGACTACGACCTGCTGGAGAGCCTGCTGGGGCTGAGCATCGTCTATATCGCGCTGTCGCTGCCGTTCGCGATCTGGACCCTGCGCGGCTTCGTGGCGACCGTGCCCAAGGAGGTCGAGGAGGCCGCGTACCTCGACGGCGCCTCGTGGTTCCGGATGTTCCGGTCGGTGCTGCTGCCGCTGGTGGCGCCGGGGCTGGTGGCGACGTCGATCTTCGCCTTCATCACCGCGTGGAACGAGTTCGTGTTCGCGTACACCTTCATGAAGAGCAGCGAGAACTACACGGCGGCGGTGGGGATCTTCCAGTTCTTCGGGGAGAACTCCACGGCCTGGGGCCCGGTGATGGCCAGCTCCACGCTGGTCACCGCGCCGGTGATGATCTTCTTCATCATCGTGCACCGCAGGCTCGGCTCCGGGCTCGCGGCGGGGGCCGTCAAGGGGTGACGCCGCTACGGGACTACGGGACTACGGGACTACGGGACTACGGGACGCGGAAGGTCTCGCCGTACATCCGCCACTCGAGCGGCGTCTTCAGATCCAGGTTGCCCGCGCGCAGGAACACCCGCTGCGCGGTGTCGATCCGGCTGGTCTCGCGCTGCGACTTGCGCTCGGCCTGCTTCATGATGCCCCGCCGTACGTCCAGGAAGGTCTCCAGGTACGCCTTCTCGTCGCCGCCCTCGGCCTTGGTGTCGGCCTTCTCCATCGCGGCCTTGCGGATGCTGTAGAAGCCCCACTCGTCGGCGCTGGGGCCGTGCTGGAGCATCGCGTCGAAGTAGATGAACTGGCCGAGCGTGCCCAGGCCGTCGATCTTCGCCATCCTCACGGCGGGGTTGAAGTAGAACCGGTCCAGGGCCTCGTCCTGCGCCTCGCGCATCGCGGGCTTCGCGGACTCCGCCGCCCAGGCCTCGGGGTAGTCCGGGTCCAGGCCCTCGTGCGAGCCCGAGCCGTTCACCTCGCGCAGCGCGGGCAGATAGGCGGCGAGGCCGTTGTCGGGGTGCTCCTTGGTGTACTGCTCGACGAAGGACAGCATGTCGTTGGTGCCCGAGCAGAACCCGGCGATGCCCGCGCAGTAGCCCGCGCCCTCGCCGCCGTCGCTGATGGACGCGTACATCAGCCGCCAGTCGAGCGTGGAGCCGTGTGCCGTCGACACCAGTTGCAGGGCGAGCTTCCGCTTCTCCGGGGCGGCGAGGCCCGGCGGCAGCTTGGCGATCCGCTCGTCCAGCGCGTCGCTCTCGGCGGCCTTCTTGTCGCGCTCCCAGTCCTCAAGGCCGTCCTGCTCTTGCTTGTCCTTGGCCCGGAAGTCGTCCGACCCCGAGCTCGGCCCGAACAGGAAGAACGCAAGGGTCGCTAGCGGAGCGATCGCGAAAAAGAGGCAACTGGCACGCTTCATGCCGCACAGCGTAAGGCTCAGGTTAACGATCGTGGTGCGTGGGACCAGGGGTGAGACTCTCGGGGGCGGGCCCGCGCGAGCTCCTGGGGCGGGCCGACGCGGGGGCGAAACCCTTTCGGGCTACGGTCTGTTGGCAGCCGTGACCGCCGTGCTTACCCTGGACGGGCCTGGAAGGGGCCCGCATGAGTGGACACACCGAGCGCATCCCGGAAAGCGGCCGACGGACCACCCGACAGACCGCCCGGCCGCCCAAGGGCGAGCGGGTCGCCGACTGGGCCGACGGCCGTCTCGGCGTCTACGGGGCCGCCAAGGCGCAGATGCGCAAGGTCTTCCCGGACCACTGGTCGTTCATGCTGGGCGAGATCTGCCTCTACACCTTCCTCATCCTCATCCTCACCGGCGTCTACCTCACCCTGTTCTTCGAGCCGAGCAGCGCCGAGGTCGTCTACGACGGCGTGTACACGCCACTGAACGGCGTCCAGATGAGCCGGGCGTACGAGTCCACCATCGACATCAGCATGGAAGTGCGCGGCGGGCTGCTCATCCGGCAGATCCACCACTGGGCCGCCCTGGTCTTCGTCGCCGGGCTGCTGGTGCACATGATGCGGGTGTTCTTCACCGGCGCCTTCCGCAAGCCGCGCGAGCTGAACTGGCTCTTCGGCTGGACGATCCTGATGCTCGCCCTGCTCACCGGCCTCACCGGCTACTCGCTCCCCGACGACCTGCTGTCCGGCACCGGCGTGCGCTTCGCGCAGGGCGCGCTGCTGTCGATCCCGGTGGTGGGGACGTACCTCTCCTTCTTCCTGTTCGGCGGAGAGTTCCCCGGCGCCGACATGATCCCGCGGTTCTACATGTTCCACATCCTGCTGCTGCCAGGGATCATGCTCGGCCTGGTCGTCCTCCACCTGATCCTGGTCTTCTACCACAAGCACACCCAGTTCGCGGGCCCCGGACGCTCCGAGAAGCGCGTCATCGGCGCGCCCTTCATGCCCGTCTACGTCGCCAAGGCGGGCGGCTTCTTCTTCCTGGTCTTCGGGGTCCTGGCGATCCTCGCCGCGGTCGCCTCCGTCAACCCGGTGTGGAACCTCGGCCCCTACCGCCCCGACATGGTCTCCACCAACGCCCAGCCCGACTGGTACCTGGGCTTCTCCGAGGGGCTGATCCGGGTGATGCCCGCCTGGGAGATCAACGCCTGGGGCCACACCCTGCAACTGGGCGTCCTCATCCCCTTCTCGCTCTTCCCGCTGATCATGCTGGCGATCGCCGTCTATCCGTTCTTCGAGGCCTGGGTCACCGGCGACAAGCGCGAGCACCACATCATCGACCGCCCCCGCAACGCCCCCGCCCGCACCGGGTTCGGCGTCGCCTGGCTCACGCTGTACGCGGTCCTGCTGATCGGCGGCGGCAATGACCTGTGGGCCACCCGCTTCCACCTGTCGATCACCGACATCACCTGGTTCGTGCGGGTCGCCGTCTTCGTCGGCCCGGCACTCGCCTTCATGATCACCAAACGGATCTGCCTGGCGCTCCAGCAGCGCGACCGCGACAAGGTCCTGCACGGCACCGAGAGCGGCGTCATCAAGCGCCTGCCGCACGGCGAGTTCATCGAAGTCCACCAGCCCTTGCCCCAGGACCGGCGGTACACCCTCACCGCGCACGAGCAGCCCACGCCCCACGACCTCGGCCCGCTGGTCGACGCGAACGGCGTCAAGCGCCGCGTCAGGCCCGCCGAGCGGCTGCGGGTACGGCTCTCGCACGCCATGTACGGGCCCGGCGCGCAGCTGCCCAAGGCCACCCCCGAGGAGTACCGGGAGATCGCCGAGAGCGAGCGGCGCCACTGAGCGCGCCCGAGGCGGACAATGGGCCCGTGCCGAACAGCAGCGAACCGAACAGCAGCGAACCGAACAGCAAGACGAGTAACAAGACGAGTCATCCGGCCAGGCAGGCGCCCGCGCGCCGCCGTGAGCTGCTCGCGACCGCGGCCGAGGTGTTCGCCGCCCAGGGCTACAACGCCACCACCGTGCGGAAGATCGCCGACGAGGCGGGGATGCTCGCGGGCAGCCTCTACTACCACTTCGACTCCAAGGAGGCGATCCTCGACGAGATCCTCGCCAGCTTCCTCACCGAGCTCTGGGAGGGCTATGACGCGGTGCTCGCCGCCGACCTCGGCCCCCGCGAGACCCTCAGGGCCCTGGTCACCGAGTCCTTCCGGGAGATCGACCGGCACCGCCCCGCGGTCGCCATCTACCAGAAGGAGTCCCACCACCTCGCCGAACAGCCGCGTTTCCGCTATCTCGTGGAGTCCCAGCAGAAGTTCGAGAAGGCCTGGCTCGGCACCCTGGAGCGCGGCGTCGCCACCGGCGCCTTCCGCGCCGACCTGGACGTCCGGCTCACCTACCGCTTCGTACGCGACACGGTGTGGGTCGCCGCCTCCTGGTACCGGCCCGGCGGCCAGCACAGCCCCGAGGAGATCGCCCGCCAGTACCTCTCGATGGTCCTGGACGGGATCGCCGTACCGGGCGCGGGCGTGCACCGGGACGCGTGAGCCGTAGGCCACACCGCCGTGGCGTGTCCGGGAGGACGTGCTATGGTTTCCGTGTTGCAGTTTTGGTACCCATGAACTTTATGTGCGCCTGACGGGAATGTTCCTCAGGCGCATTATTGTTTTCCGGCTTCTCCGGCATTGATGGGGCTCAACGCGGCGACGAGGAACTCGCGAGGTGCGAGATTCCGGATCTGCCCCATATGTTTAGGAGAATTGACATGGCTACTGGAACCGTGAAGTGGTTCAACTCGGAAAAGGGCTTCGGCTTCATCGAGCAGGACGGCGGCGGCGCCGACGTCTTCGCCCACTACTCGAACATCGCCACCCAGGGCTTCCGTGAGCTGCACGAGGGCCAGAAGGTGACCTTCGACGTCACGCAGGGCCAGAAGGGCCCGCAGGCGGAGAACATCCTCCCCGCCTGACTCGCTGCCCGTCAGGGCGCGTAGTTCGCAGCCGGGGCTCGCACCTTCGCGGTGCGGGCCCCGGTTTCTGCTGTCCAAAGGCTCAGGAGGGTGCTGAGGCTTTGACCGGGCTCGCGGCGCCCGGCACATCTGCCGCGCTGGCCGTCATTCATTCCCGGCCGTACGCAGACCTCCAGTACCCCCCGACGGAAGGCAACACCGCATGAGCAGCCCCGCACGCCCCGCACGCCCCGCCCGCACCCGGAACTCCGGCCGACCGGCGCCGGGAGGCCGGGGACAAGGCGGCCGGGCCCAGGGCGGCCGCGGCAAGACCGCCCGGCGTCCGGCAGCCCCGCAGAGCGACTTCGCCATGCCGGAGACCGTCGTTCCCGCGCTGCCCGCCGTCGAGACCTTCGACGCGCTCGACCTGCCCGCCGCGCTGCTCGAAACCCTCGCCGCGGAGGGCGTCACCGCGCCCTTCCCGATCCAGGGCGCGACGCTGCCCAACTCGCTCGCGGGCCGCGACATACTCGGCCGCGGCCGTACCGGCTCCGGCAAGACCCTCGCCTTCGGCCTCGCCCTGCTGGCCCGCACCGCGGGACGCCGCGCCGAACCCACGGCGCCGCTCGCCCTCGTCCTCGTACCGACCCGCGAACTCGCGCAGCAGGTCACCGACGCGCTCACGCCGTACGCCGCGGCGGTGCGGCTGCGGCTGGCCACGGTCGTCGGCGGCATGTCCATCAACCGGCAGGCCGGGGCGCTGCGCCGCGGCGCGGAGGTCCTGGTGGCGACTCCGGGGCGGCTCAAGGACCTCATCGACCGCGGCGACTGCCGACTCGACCAGGTCGCGATCACGGTCCTGGACGAGGCCGACCAGATGGCCGACATGGGCTTTCTGCCGCAGGTCACGGCGCTGCTCAAGCAGGTTCAGGGGGGCGGCCAGCGGATGCTGTTCTCGGCCACCCTGGACAAGAACATCGACCGGCTGGTGCGGATGTTCCTCGACGACCCGGTCGTGCACTCCGTCGACCCGTCCGCGGGCGCGGTCGTCACCATGGACCACCACGTCCTGCATGTCGCCGACGAGACCGACAAGAAGGCCGTCGCCACCCGGATCGCGGCCCGCGACGGCCGGGTGATCATGTTCGTGGACACCAAGCGGGCGGCCGACCGGTTCGCCAAGCGGCTGCTCGCCAGCGGGGTACGGGCCGCCGCGCTGCACGGCGGGCGGTCCCAGCCGCAGCGCAACCGGACCTTGGACCAGTTCAAGAACGGCCAGGTCACCGCGCTGGTCGCGACGAACGTCGCGGCGCGCGGCATCCATGTCGACGACCTGGACCTGGTGGTGAACGTCGATCCGCCGATGGACCACAAGGACTATCTGCACCGCGGCGGGCGGACCGCGCGGGCGGGGGAGTCGGGCAGTGTCGTCACCCTCGTCCTGCCCGAGGAGAAGCGGGAGATGACCCGGCTGATGTCGCACGCGGGCATCACGCCGCACACGGCGCGGGTCAAGTCCAACGACGAGGAGCTCAGCCGGATCACCGGGGCGCGTGAGCCGTCCGGCGTCCCGGTCACGATCGAGGTCCCGCAGCAGCCCGCGCCGCAACAGCGGACGAAGTCCGCTTCGTCGCCGTCGCGGCGGTCGCGCGGGCGACGCGGCGGCGGACAGCGCGGCCAGGGCTCCGGCGCGGAGCAGGGCGGCCAGAGCAGGGCGCAGGGTTCCGGGCGCGCCGGGCAGGGCGGCGGCCGGGCCGGCGGCCAGAGCCGGGC